>JAKMEV010000485.1:0-2156 GCA_022425785.1 Akkermansiaceae bacterium
GGATAAGCGGGGGCTTTGGAGCGAGGGGGTTGGAGGTACCCTGCGCGGTGCCGGAGAGTAGGGCATTGAGCGCCAGTGAACCAAAACCACATCCGGTGGTTTTGAGAAACTGACGTCTATCCGGGCACATCATGGGTCTGAAGGGAGTCTAATCTAAAAATCGAAAATCAACACACGAAAAAAGCGTTTGGCAAAGTTGGGTCCAAGCTTCTTCTTGCTGATCTGGCGGGAATTGGGAAAGAAAATCGGAAGTGGTGGCTTGTTCGGAAGTCGAAGGCCGACGTCCCATGAGGAGTAAATAAGCGTCCTCAATCTTCGCGCCTTTGCCGATGAGTTGCTTGGCGGTGAGGATTGACTGCTCCCGAATGAAGGGGCTGTTCATGAGGAAAAGCGACTGTGTGGGGATATTTGAGGTGGTTCGTTTTCCAACGACGAGGTTCGGATTGGGCGCGTCGAAGACCTCGAAAAGATCAATCATGGAATTGCGAAACCAAGGCGTGTAAATGCTCTTTCGGCTGGTGTTGAACTTATAGTTGAGATCGTATTTCCCTGTTTTTTTGATGGTGGGGCCGCTGCGGTTGGGGTCGAGTTTTCCGCTCACGAGGAGGGCGGTGTCGCGGATGCATTCCGCTTCGAGACGTTTACGATTGGCGCGGGCCAGAAGACGGTTTTCGGGGTCTTGGTCGGACTGAGACAGCGAGGAAAGTTGGTAGGTTCGGCTGAGGGCGATCTCGCGGATGATCGTTTTGACCGACCAGTTGTTGTCGGTGAAGTTGAGAGCAAGATAGTCGAGTAGTTCGGGGTGGCTGGGGAGTTCGCCGGTCTCGCCGAAGTTGTCGGGCGTACGGACGAGTCCTTCTCCGAGGAGGTGCTTCCAAATGCGATTGACCATCACGCGGGAAGTCAGCGGGTTGTTGCCGTCGGCGACCCAATGGGCCAGCTCCAAACGGCCTGAGCTTTTGGCGGGGATCTTGAGTTCGGCTTTCGGGTCGCTGGCGACGGAAATAAATCCGCGGGGAATTTTCGGCCCTTTGTTTCGCACGAGGCCCCGGATGTGGACGTGACCGTCGGCCGGGTTTTTCGATTCGCGCGGAGCCATTGTCATCGGCTCGAGCTTCTTGATTTTGGAATCCAGATCCTTGTGTTTTTTTTCGAGGGTTTTGATCTCGGCGTTGATGGCTGCCCGGTCGATCTTTGGCTTCTCGACCTTCTTCCCGGTGTCGGGCCCAACGAATCCGACGGCATCGACGATGACATGAGAAGTGGTTCCTTTGTTGGAAATAACAATGCGGGCCGGTTGATCTTCGCTGAATGAGAAAGAGCCGACGCTGGCAAAGGATTCGTGATGCGTGGGAGGCTTGGTTTGGTCGAGAAGAACTGTGGTTTCCCCTTCGGCGTGGAAAATCGTCACAGGAGCTTTCCTCGACCGTCCGGAGCCTGAGGAGTATGAGATGAGAACTTCGTAGTCACGGGACTCGGGAAGAGTGGCGGTGAATTCGGCGGACTTTTGGCCTTTACCCTGATTGTCATCGTGGAGGTAGTTTTCACCAACCCAGTTTGCAGTGTGGGTTGAAGGTTTCCAGATGCCGGTCAGTTTCGCTTTGTCGGAATCAATGGTAATTTCAGGAAGGGTGGTGGATGAGTTCTCGGGAGACTTCTTCTTTAGCTGGGTAATTTGTTTTTGAAGGGAAGCGAGTTCCGCACGGTGCTTTTTGAGCTCAGGTAGATTGGTTGTTTTGAGTTTAACCGTGGCGACGGAGCTTACTCCGCTGGCTGCGCTGCCTTCGCCCATCGATTCGGTGCTCTGGAAAATTCCGGCGAGGGCGTAGTAGTCGGTAGTGGGGATGGGATCGAATTTGTGATCATGGCACCGGGCGCAGCCGAGGGTCATGCCCAGGAAGGTCCGGCCCATAGTGTCGATTTGTTCATCGACGAATTCCATGCGAAGGCGTTCCTGATCCTGAAGTTCGTAATTCATGGCGCCGAGGACGAGGTATCCGCTGCCGATCAATTGCTCGTTGCGTCGTTCGGGCGATTCGTGGGGGAGGAGGTCTCCGGCGAGATGTTCGCGGACGAGTTGGTCGAAGGGTTTGTCCTCGTTGAAGGATTTGATGATGTAGTCGCGGAAGCGCCAAGCGTGAGGGAAGATCATGCTG
>JAKMEV010000490.1:0-7203 GCA_022425785.1 Akkermansiaceae bacterium
TTGTCGGAAGGGTGACTCTGGAGGAGGAATCCAGTATCTGGTATAACGCCACTCTTCGCGGTGACATTAACGAAATCAGCATTGGCCCCAAAAGTAACGTGCAGGACAATGCCGTGATCCATCTCGCTGATGACCATGGGTGCCACGTCGGGGAATTGGTGACAGTGGGGCATAGCGCGATTCTTCATGCCTGCACCGTCAAAGACGAAGTCTTAGTGGGAATGGGGGCTTGCGTGCTTGATGGTTGTGTTGTGGGAGAGCGTTCTATCATTGGGGCAAACGCACTGGTGACCGGAGGAACAATCATTCCACCCGGATCACTCGTCCTTGGAAGCCCTGCCCAGGTTGTCAAAACCCTCGATCTCAAAGATCAGGGAGAGATCAAGAAATGGGCCGAAAAATACGTCGGGAATGCCAAGAAGTTTCTGGCCCGTCAGTTTTAGCGGTTGATCCAATCTTTCTTGGCGATCAAAACGCTGGCATAGGCAGCCATTCCCTCTTTCCTCCCAACAAAGCCCATCGTCTCATTGGTGGTGGCTTTGATACCGACCTGCCCAGGATCGATATTGAGGGCTTCTGCAATGTTTGCCTTCATCGCTTCGGCGTGAGGAAGAACCTTGGGCGCTTCTGCCACCAACGAGGAGTCAATATTCATCAGTTGATAGTCGTGCTCCTCACAAAGGTTGCGGCATTTTTCAAGGATGCGCAGCGAGCAAATGTCCTTGCAGGACTCATCTCCGGGAGGGAAGTAGTAGCCAATATCGGGTAATCCGAGCGCGCCGAGAATGGAGTCGGCAATGGCATGACTCAAAACATCGGCGTCCGAGTGGCCATCGAGCCCGTGGGTGTGTGGGATTTCCACTCCACCCAGAATCAAAGGGCGACCCTCGGCAAATTGGTGGACGTCGTATCCAATTCCAGTGCGGATCATAAGATTTCCTCGATTGGGATTTTTCCGTTGGAGGCCACGATGGAATAGACATCGGGATTGTCGGAGTGGGGAACCAAGTCGACTTTTCCTCCCGTGGCCTCAACCATCAGTTGTCCAGCCGCGATGTCCCAGAGCGAGATGCGGGATTCGATATAGGCATCGAGTCGACCGCAAGAGATATAGGCCATGCCCAGTGCGGCTGATCCCATCATGCGCATCTTACGCGCACGGAGGGAGCCTCTCTTGAATCGTTCCAGGCCGGATGTCATCGCTTCCTCGTCCTTTCCGCATCCCACGAAGAGGATCGACTCTTCGAGTTTCTCGCGGGAACTGACTTCGGCCGGTTCTCCATTGAGGAGCATCGCGCCGCCTTTTTCGACGGTCCATAGCTCGTCGACCATCGGATCGTAAATGACCCCGAGAACCAATTCCTCACTGACGCGTTTGGCGATCGAGATACAAAAATGGGGGATACTGTAGAAAAAGTTCACCGTGCCATCGATTGGGTCAACGATCCACTGATGGTCGGATGATTGATCTCCCGCCAGACCTTCTTCACCATAAATGGCGTGGGTTGGGAATTCCTTGAGGATGATTTCGGTAATGAGATCCTGGGATTCCCGGTCGAGGGCCAGTTTTAAGTCGTGATGGTGGGCCTCATCGACATTCTTGGGCCGATTGAAATTGGCGCGAAGCATTTTACCCACTTCTCTGGCTGCGTGGACGGCGGTTTCTAGTTCAGTCACGGGGGAAGATTGCCTCAAAGGATTGTAGATGCGAAGCTTTTCTCTAGAGTTGTTCGATGACTTCCACAAGGTGGCAGGCGAGGTGCTCCTTGCTATTCTGGGGTAAAGCCTCTGATCGTTCCTGATAGACCAGTGTGACCTCGTTTTCAGAGGAATCGAATCCGATGTCCTTTTGGGAGACGTCATTGGCGATGATCAGGTCGCAACCTTTGCGGGTGCATTTCCCACGGGCGTTTTCTTCGACGTTTTCCGTTTCCGCAGCGAAACCCACGAGAGTTCCCTTGAAGCCCATGACTCCGCGGGCGGAGCCAAGGACATCCTTGGTCTTCTTGAGGGTGAGAGTGAGTTCGTCGCCGGATTTTTTGATTTTTTGGTCGGCAACAGTTACCGGAGTGTAGTCTGAAACGGCCGCAGCAAAGATCGCGATGTCCATGCGGCCAATTTGCGATTCCACTGCTTGATAGATGTCCTCGGCGCTCTCGATCGGGATGAAATCCACTCCTTCGGGAATGTCGAGCGAAGTGGGCCCGGAGATCAGGAGGACGGAATGACCCCGTTTCTGCGCAGCCTCCGCCAATGCATACCCCATCTTTCCGGATGAACGATTCGTCAGGTAGCGAACAGGATCGATGGGTTCCTGGGTGGGACCGGCCGTGATGAGGACTTTCATGGAAGAGGGGATCTTGAGGGAGAAGAGCGGGAGAACAAGCCTTCGTCTTTCGGATCTCTCGTTTGTTGTAGCGGATTCTTAATGAGGGCGTGAATCTTGCTGAAATTTGATTGCCAATCCGGCGGGACGATGATTTCTTCGCGCCGAGCGCGCGTGGCGGAATTGGTAGACGCGCATGATTCAGGTTCATGTGGGGGCAACCCCGTGGAGGTTCGATTCCTCTCGCGCGCACCACCCCACCGTATGGGTTTGGGCTAATCGGTGTGAAACTCTTTTTGGGGTCAGTTAATGCTCTCGAATACCTTCTGTGAGAGGCGGGGAGTTTTTTTGATGGGAATTGCCGAAAAGCAGGACTTTGTGAAAAAATTCACAAAGTGGTTGAGGCCGGCGCTGGGACGGGTATCCTCCTGTCCGACGCCATGGTGGAAGAAAACCTCACTGTCTCACATGCCGCTTACGATTCCAAGATCGAGGGCAATATCATTTTTACGCGCGTAGACGCCGCGATTAATTGGATGCGCAAGAATTCGCTCTGGCCCATGCCAATGGGGTTGGCATGCTGCGCGATCGAGCTGATGGCGACAGCGTCGTCCCGTTTCGACATTTCCCGCTTTGGAGCGGAAGTTATGCGCTTTTCGCCGCGTCAGGCCGATGTGATGATCGTAGCCGGCACGGTAACTTACAAAATGGCGCTGGCGGTGAAGCGGATCTGGGATCAGATGCCCGAACCCAAGTGGTGCATCGCAATGGGCGCCTGTGCTTCCAGTGGTGGTATGTATCGCAGCTATGCAGTACTTCAGGGAATCGACCGCCTCATTCCAGTTGATGTCTATATTTCGGGCTGTCCGCCACGCCCGGAGGCCCTCATTGAAGGTCTTCTCAAATTGCAGGATAAAATCGATGAGGAAGAGTCATTGATGGCCCAGAAAGAAGATCCCGTGCACAAACCTATCAACGCTTAATTGAGATGAGTCTAGCGGAAGATATCAGAGCGACCGGAATCCAAGATTCCATTGAATTTCGAGGGGAGACCACCGTGACGGTTGGGCTGAGCCGATTAAAGCAGACCCTCGAAAAGTTTGCGGAGCTGGGCTATGAGCTTTTGTTGGACATTTCGAGTGTCGATCATATGGGCGAGATGCCTCGTTTCGAGATGGTTTATGAACTGGCAACGCTCGATGATTCGAAGCATGTTCGTGTGAAGGCCAGAGTGGCCGAGGATGTTGAGGTTCCCAGTGCGGTGAGCATTTGGAAAACAGCCAACTGGCACGAACGTGAGGTTTACGACATGATGGGGATCAAATTCAAAGGTCATCCCCAGATGGAACGTATTTTGATGTGGGAAGGCTTCCCACATTTCCCATTGAGAAAGGATTTTCCGCTCGCTGGAAAAGAGAGCGAGATGCCCGACGTCGCCTTTAGTGGCGTTGCTCCGCTGGAGGGTGGTCCGTTTGTGACCAGTCCCGGAAGCACTCGCGAGAGTGGTGAGCCGCGGGCTAAGGGAGAAAGCTAGGCGGGAGCTGCCAGCCTTGGACGCTGAACGCCCAAGTGCCCGTTTTTATGGGTTAGAGGCGGAAGAAGGATTCTACGACCTCCTCGGTTTCCTGGGTGAGAGATTCCAACGAGACATTTCGCTGGGAGGCGACCGCTTCAGCGGTGTGTCGGGTGTAGGCTGGTTCACAACGTTTGCCGCGATGCGGAACGGGGGAGAGATAAGGAGAGTCGGTTTCTAACATGAAGGAACCAGAGGGAGCTGCTTTCACGGTTGCGACAACGGCCTCGGCTTTCTTGAAGGTGGCGATGCCTGTGAAGGAGATGAGTCCTCCCGTGGCGAAGACGCGCTCGGCAAGTTCTGGTGGGCCCGGAAAACAGTGGAAGACTGCGCGAACGTCCTTGGCGTATTCTGCGTAGATGCCCAAGGCGTCATCGAAGCTGGCGGTGCCAGATTTGTCGCGGGTGTGAATGACGACATTAAGTTGGGCCGCTTTGGCTAATTCGAAATGACGGCGGAGGAAGTCGCGCTGACGTGCGTGGTAGTCATCCTCAGTCCAGCCTTCGGGGGCTGGGTGAAAGTAATCGAGTCCGGTTTCACCAATGGCTGCGACTTTGGAATCATCGAGGTGCGGCTCGATGAGTTCCTCGAAGTTGTCGGGCGCATTGTGGACATCGCAGGGATGGATGCCGATACAGGCGTAAATCTCCGGGTGCTCATGGGCGATGAGGAGATTGATCATGAGATCATCAGGATCCGTCGCGAGAGTGATCATGCGATTGACGCCAGCTTCCTTCGCGCGGGCGATGAGTTCCGGAAATTCCTCGGGCGCAAATTTGTAAGAGCCAAGGTGGCAATGCGAGTCGGTCATGGATGATGATTAGCCTTCGAAGATGTTCGGCTTGTGGAGGAGAAGATCTTTGCCACACATGATGCAGATTTTGTTGGAAGAGTTACCGTAATCTCCGCAGCACGGGTAGGCGAAAAATTGTTGGCTGATTTCACCGTCGATTTTCCCGTTCCTACTGTCGACTTCTGAGACCTTGGCGCGGAGGCTGATTCTGACTATCGTTGATGAATTCAAGCATTGTCCTTAACTCTGAAGATAAGTCCGCTCTTTATAGAAGAAGGCGAAGGGAACGAAGATGATGGCGGTGACGAGCATCAGGATAGTGAAGAAGTTGAAGTAGGAGGCTCCCTCTAGTTTTGTTCCACCTCCAACCGAGGATTCCACCTTGAAGAAATAGGGTTGTTCGACCTCATCTTTTTTCACGGTGACATTGAGTTCTGCCTTCCGTCTATCGAGCCAGGATTTCTCCGGGTGAAGCGCGTCGGCCCAGGATTTCTCCTCTTTCGGTTCTTCTTCGGGAAGAGAGAGGGTCATATTGAGATCCCATTTTGTTTCTGCTGATTTGTCGGGGCCGTCGGACGAGAGGCGGGCGGTCATGGAATTCAGCTGACGATAGCGGAAAGGATTTCCCCAGGGGTCATTTGGAAGATCAACAGAACCGGTAAGCGGGAAGGATCCGGATTCCTTAACCTGTGCTTCGATGGATTGTAGAAGGATGCCGAAGTTTTTGGTGAGTTCGTCATTGTTGAATTGGTGAACAGCATGGGGAGCATCTTTTTCCGGTTCGGTGATTTCGTCACCGCTATCCTTTTTACCATCAAATCCGACTGCCAGTTCTTCGGCGGAAGCTTCGGGGATGATGACGGCTTTGTTGATGGCCGAGGTGATGAAATTACCAAAGAATACCGAGAGAAGGAAAATTGCCATGATCATGGATTTCATCTTCTTGGGTGCCTGAGTATAGGAGAATTCCAGCGCCACGATGGATACCATGACTTCACCGGCGGTGAGGATGGCGTAGGCGGTGAGTTGCCACGCAACCGATGGTCGCTGGCCCGCGTCGATCCAGGTTTGAGTCAAGGTGACGAGTCCAAAGGAAGCAGCGGCAAGGAAGAGTCCCATTCCGATTTTACGAAGCGGGGTCAGCTTAAACACCTTGTCGATGGCTGGGTAGATCACCATCGTAAACAGGGGGATGAAGGTCAGGATAAGGAGCGGGTTGATGGCTTGGATTTGAGATTCAAGCCAGTGGATCCCCAGGAAGTCTCGATCCATGTCCTGTGCCTGAAAGACCCACGATGACCCGGTCTGATCAAAGAGAGCCCAGAACATCGCAATGAAAAGGTAGAGGGGAAGTAGTTTGCCTATGGCGACGAGACCCTCCCGCGAAAATGCTTCATCGAAGAATTTCTTTCCGGCGGGGGGAACGTGAATGAACTCTTTGCGACCCATCCAAAAAAGGAGGGTGGCGAGAGCCATGAGGACTCCGGGAACACCAAAAGCCCAGTGCGGGCCATACCACTTAAGCAGCCATGGCGTCATGAGTGTGGAAATGACCGAACCAAAATTAATGGAAAAGTAGAACCAGTTGTAGACCTTTGTGAGGAGGTGGGAGTTGCTTTTACCAAACTGATCACCCACGTGAGCAGAGACGCAGGGTTTGATGCCGCCCGAACCGAGGACGATAAGGAAGAGGCCGGCAAAGAGCCAGGATTCCGAAGTGCCCATGATTCCCATGAAAGCGAGGGCTCCATGCCCAGCGCAATAGACGAGGGAAAGGAGAATGATTGTCTTATACTTCCCAAGAAATACTTCTGAGAGCAGAGCTCCCAGGAGTGGTGTGAAGTAGACCCATTTTACAAAATCATGGAAATAGGCGGTGGCCTGGGTGTTGCTCATCTCCTTTCCGCCCGGTCCGTCCATGAGCCAGAGATACTTTGTCATGAAGATCACCAGGATCGTTCTCATTCCGTAAAATGAGAATCGTTCGGCGGCTTCGTTGGAAATGATGTAAGGAATGCCTTTGGGCATTCCCGCGGTGTCGGTCGGGGTGGAGCGGTATTCTGAACTCAAAATGGTGAAATGCGGTTGCAGGACATTTCAGACGATCAGAGCGCCGGGTCAATGATCGATTACCACTCAATCGCGGCCGCGGCCCAAGTCAGCCCTGCTCCAAAGGCGACCATGACGACCTTATCGCCTTTTTTGATCTCGCCGGTGCGATGGGCTTCGTCGAGGGCAATGGCGATGGCGGCCGCTGAGGTATTGCCGTATCTGTGGAGATTAACGAAAACCCGTTCGTTGGGGACATCAAGACGGCTGGCGATGGCATCGATGATGCGGAGATTCGCCTGATGGGGAATGACGATGGAAATGTCCTCGGCTTGCAGTCCCGCCCGCTCGATGACGGTATTGGCCGAATTTTTCATTCGGGTGACCGCGTGCTTGAAGACTTCCTTTCCGAGCATGGCCAGAGTCGCGAGACGCTCGCCGGCATTATCGATCGTGATGGGG
>JAKMEV010000510.1:0-9026 GCA_022425785.1 Akkermansiaceae bacterium
GCTGATCGTCCCCGCGAAAAAATGCCCATCCGGGGCACATTTCCCGTCATTGATACGATTATTTTTCTTATCAGACTCAGGATCAGTGATTTGTGTGATTTTCCCATTTGTCTCATCAAGAAACAAAAATCCCGTATCTCCTCCAATCACCAAGCCTCCGCCTTCCCGGGGAACCACCGTGCCCACGCGCTGACCAACATCCCAAGTCTCCTCCAATCCAATCTCCGGATCGAAACGAATAACCCGATGCCCTTCAATATCAACGTAAATTAGCTTTCCCTGCCACCAAATAGGTCCTTCACCCCAAATTGCCCGATAGTCTCCGATTGGTTCAATTGTCATCGCAAGGCGAAGAAAACCGAGGAATCCCCCTTTTGTCCAGCGCTTCCCCGTAATAACTCCTCTCCCAAAAGTAAGGTTTTTCCTGTAATAACCGAGATGATTTAACGGTTCCAATCCTTGACATTCCCTAACAAACAGCCCATTACGGGCCAACGCGTGAAGGTTTCCATCTCAGATTCCCCTTCCCTTTCGCATCGCTAGAAACTTTCCCCAATTATTATGTCATACGACCTCTCATCTTGGGCCTGGTATTTCTCCTACATCGTCGTCCTCCTTGGCCTTGCTGGCTATGGTTGCTATCGCTGGTCGACGCTCTACCTCTACTTCAAGCACGGCAAAAAACGCCCACAGCCTGATCGCGAATTCACTGCCGACGAAATGCCCCTCGTCACCGTTCAACTTCCCGTCTTCAATGAGATGCATGTGGTCGATCGCCTCCTCGATGCCGTCGCCGCATTGGATTACCCTCAGGACAAACTTGAGATTCAGATCCTCGATGACTCCACCGACGAGACCACCGACATTTCCATGGCCGGAGCCGCCCGGCTCCGTGGGAGAGGATTCGACGCCGAGTGCATTCACCGCACCGACCGCACTGGTTTTAAGGCCGGCGCTCTCGAGAACGGCATGAAAATCGCCAAAGGAGAATACATTCTCATCCTCGACGCCGACTTCGTTCCCAATCCCGACTTGCTTCAGGAAACGATCCACCATTTCACCAACGACAAGATTGCTCTCGTGCAAACCCGCTGGGGTCACTTAAACCGCAATTACAACGCCCTCACCCGCGTGCAGGCATTGTTTCTCGACGGACACCTCGAGCTCGAGCAGACCGCCCGCAACCGCTCGGGTCGCTTTTTCACTTTCAATGGAACCGGCGGGATCTGGCGTAAATCAGCCATCGAAGACGCAGGTGGCTGGGAACATGACACTCTCACCGAGGACATGGACCTCAGCTATCGTGCCCAGCTCAAAGGTTGGAAATTCATTTTCCTCAAGGAGGTCGAAACTCCCGCCGAACTTCCCGTCGACATGGCCGGATTCAAAAACCAGCAACACCGCTGGACCAAGGGCTCCATTCAGTGCTGCAAGAAGTGCCTCCCTTCCATCTGGAGAAGTAAATATCCGCTGGCTGTGAAGCTGGAAGCAACGGCACACCTGACTTCCAATTTCGCATATCTTCTCCTCATCGCTCTTTGCTTCCTGATTTACCCAAAAAACCAGTGGGCTCCGGATCTTGGCACAATGGGACGCGTTCTCGTAGACTTCCCTATCTTCTTCTTCGCCTCAATCTCCGTCGTGGCCTTCTACACCGTCGCTCAAATCGCAATCAATCCGAAGACCTGGCTTAAGGAAATCTGCTACCTTCCACTCTTGCTTGCGCTTGGGATAGGAATGGCCGTCAATAACGCCAAGGCCGTGATCGAAGCTATCGTGGGGCACGAAACCGGATTTGTCCGCACCCCTAAATATGGCATCGAAGGACAGAAGAAAATGGAGATCCGGAAGAGCCGCTACAAGGCCATCAAGAGCCTCACTCCGATCTTCGAACTCGTCTTCGGCTTCTTCTTCCTCTTTGTCGTGCTCGACGCCGCCATTGCCGGCAATTGGCCTTCGGCAATCCTGCTTCTTCCGTTCCCCGTCGGGTTTTTCTACACTTCCCTTAGTTCTTTGAAACAGATGGTGAGCCTGGAGCAATTCATGCCCGCATTTTTAAAAAAGGACTAACACCCCTGCCTTTCCCAACCATGCGTCACTCTCGTCTAATCACGTTCGCAGCCCTTGCCCTTCTCCCCCTTTTCACTACCAGTTGTGGGCCATCCATTGATGAACGGAACAAGATGGTCGTGAGTGTGCGTGACCAGAAAATGCTTCTGATTAAAGACGGAAAACCCGTCAAATCCTACCCGGTATCAACCTCTAGATTTGGCTTGGGAAGTGGCCGTGGAACGAACCGGACACCTCTGGGGCGTCACGTTGTTGCTAAAAAGATTGGTGGTGGCGCCCGATCCGGAACCGTATTTAGGAGCCGCCGTCCCACTGGCGACGTCGTTCGTCCAAACTCCCCGGGACGCGACCCCATCGTAAGTAGAATCCTCTGGCTCAGCGGTCGTGAAAGCCACAACCGAAATACTTTTAGTCGATGCGTCTACATTCACGGCACTGCCGCCGAAAGATATATCGGGCGTCCCGCCTCCTATGGATGTATTCGCATGAAATCCCGCCATATCATCGATCTCTACAAACGCGTTGAAGTCGGTGCCGAGGTTCGCATCATCCGGGGTTCACTCGACACTCTCCCAGCCGGCAGGACTTACTACGCCCGCTGGGGTGGACGGGACAAGGCTACTGCCACGCGTTGGTAATTTCACCCTCCATTTTGACAATGTCACTGGATCTCGACTCCGTAGCATTGCGCGAGCTCTCTGAGCCCGAGCGCCTCTCCTTCCTCAAAGAACAAATCAACCGGGAGAACGAAGACCTTCATCGGCGCCATCTTGCCGGCGAAGCTGGACTGGCCCATTCCGAAGCCCGTTCCATGGTTGCCGACAAGCTAATCATCGCCCTTTTCAACACCTATCTCCCGGACCCGGAAAATCCACCCGCACTCGCTCTCGTAGCCAATGGCGGATACGGGCGAGGCCTAATGAATCCCGGTTCGGACATCGACCTCCTCTTCTTGATCGATCGGCCTGCAACCAAGATTTCAGACGATACCAAGGAAATTGTTAAGGGGATTCAAATGATTATTTGGGACCTTGGGTTCAAGTTCCTCCCGTCGACGCGCTCGGTCCCTGAATGTATCACCGAGGCCAAGGGGGAACCGCAGTCCCGCACCGCCCTTCTTGATTCACGTCTCGTCGTCGGAGACCAAAAACTCTTTCGCAAACTCCGCGACCGCTTTCGCAAGGACTGTATTGAAAAAGACAAGACCCGTTTTTTTGAAGAACGCAGCCTCGATATCAACACCCGCCACGCCAAGTGGTCTCACACCGTCTTTCTTCAGGAACCCAACATCAAGGAAAGTCCGGGAACTCTCCGCGATTACCACAACCTCGACTGGATCATCGATGCCGAGGCCGGGACCCGCTCGATGACCGAGCTTGTCCGGAAGCGCATTCTCACCCGTCACGCCCGCCGGGAGCTCAAGGACGCCTTCAACTTCCTTCACCGCGTCCGCAACGCTCTTCACTACCACGACAAAGGAAACGATATCCTCACCCTTCGTTTCCAAGGAATCATCGCCAACGAATTTGGCTACCCTCAAAAAACAATCCTCCGTCGGATCGAAGTATTCATGCGGGAGTATTACACTCACGCCCGCGGCGTGCACAACCACACCCGCTCGATCTTCGAAATCTTCGAACTCCAACACAAAGAAGAGGGTCATACCAGCATTCGCTCCCGCCTTACTTTCGGCCTCATCAAAAAGAAGCCCAAAACCCTCGACGATTACACCATTCAAAACGAACGGCTTTCGGCACGCCGAAAGGACATTTTCGAAGAAAACCCCAATCGCCTCATCCGTATCTTCGTCTACTGTCAAAAATATCAGGTCACGCCTTCCCCCTCCCTTCGCAAACTCATCAAAAAAAGCTGGGACCTCATTGATCGTTCCTTCCGGGTCCGACGCGAAAACCGCGAAGCGTTCCGGGAGATTCTCGAACGCAAAGGACAAGTTGCCAGCACCCTGCGCTTGATGCATCGATGCGGGGTTCTTGGGCGCTACCTTCCCGAATTCGGTGCCCTCGACTGCCTGGTCCAGCACGAATTTTTTCACCGTTACACTGCCGACGAACACACTCTTCGTTGCATTGACCAACTCGACGCCCTTGTCGAAAACGACGATCCAAAAGTCTCCATCTACCGGGACATCATCGTCAAACATCCCGATCCCTACGCCCTCTACATCGCCCTGATTCTTCACGACACCGGACGCGCCGAAAACGTAAGGGAACACATCGACGGTTCGGCGATACTGGCAGCCCGTCTTTGCAAACGTCTCCAAATCACCGGAGGCCGCCGTGCTCTTATCATGTTTTTGGTGGACCACCACCTGACACTCTGGCGCTTCGCCACCAAAAAAAACATCGACGACCCCGAAGTCATCGAGGAATTCGCCGAACTCATGCGGGACAAACACCGCCTTGACGCCCTTCTTCTCTTCACTTTTACCGACTCCAACGGCACCAACGAAGAAGCCTGGTCCCCTTGGAAGGAAAGCCTCATTCTCCAACTCTACAAAAACACCCGGAGCTTTTTAGTCGAAACAGAAACCAGCCGAATCAAAATTCACGCCGCTGAGTTTGAAGAAGTCTGCGCTGAGGTGAAAGCCTCCCTCAAGGAAAAGTATCATGCCACTTTCGATGAGCATTGCTCGCTCATGCCCAAGCGCTACTTTCGCTTCCGCAGCAAACGCAGCATCAATAAACACATTGTCGCCCTCTGGCAATATATCGACCGCCGCTCACGACGGCCAGACACCCAATTTGAATGCGCCGTTCAGTGGATCGAGCGTAAAAAATTTGGCTACAGCGAACTCATCATCGCCACTCACGACAGCAAACGCCTCCTCGAAAAAATTTGCTGCACCCTCGCCTCCCATCAAATCAGCATTCTCTCCGCCGATGTCTATACCCGCCCTGACGGCATCGTCCTTGATCTCTTCAGAGTCTGCAACGAGGAACTCAAGGCAATCGGAGACCGAAACAAACAAAAGGCCATCGTAAAAACACTCTACGACATCAGTGAGAACGAGGATTTTGATGCTGCAAAATACCTCCAGAAGAAGGTCAATTTCCTGAAGCCGGAAACCGAACAAGTTGTCAAATTTCCCGTCCGAGCCTGGGTCAGCAACCAACTCGACCCCCATTTTACAGTCATTGAAATTCAAGCGCTCGACCGGATTGGACTTCTTCACGACGTTCTAAAAACTGTCAATGACCACGGATTGCAAACCGTCCACTCGCGGATCTGCACCGAAAAAGGTGCTGCCCTCGATTCCATCTTCGTCCAAACACTCGAAGGTCACAAACTTGTTGATCCAGAAGCCATCAAGAACCTGGAGAAATCGATCAGAAAGCTCTTGAGCGGTTAGCCCTGCTCTTCCATCGCCTTCAGAATATTGGCCTTGGCTTCCGCTGCAGCCGCATCTTCCGGATGCTCTTTGAGAACTTTTTCGAAACAATCCAAAGCCTCCTGCAGTTGACCGGTTTCAGCCAGCACCATTCCGCATTCATAGCTCGCCAGAATCAAACCTGGCTCTAATGCCAACGCCTTATCGTAGGCTTCCAAAGCCTCTTCTTTTTTATTCGAGAGTCGGAGAATTCGTCCCCGGGCATACCAAGCCGAAGCATCTTGCGGGGACAATTCCACAGCCTTGGCCGAAGCCTCGACCGCGTCCTTGGCATAACCGCCCTGCATCAATACCAAGGCGTAACTAACATATACCTCGGCCCGTTCTGGCTCTAATTCCAAGGCATCTTCGTAATGTGTAATCGCCAAATCCGTCTTCCCCTGGCCAATGGCATCGGCAGCCTTCATCACCAACTCATCCGCTTCGCTCAGCCCGAGTTCCTTAACCTTGGCCATGGCGTTTCCCGCCTTTTCGGTCTCACCCAGAGCATTGAGAATCACCGCATATAATTGCCAGCTCTGCACATCGTTGGGTCCCTCGATCAAGGACGCCTCGATTGCTTTGAGAGCCTCGGGAAGTTGCCCGGACTGAACCGCATCAATCGCGGCGTTGTAGAATTCAATTTTAGGCTCTGCCATAACTGGCGAGAGAGCTATCAAATCAATCCTGCCAAGCCGAGGCCTTAGTCTTGCAAATATGCCGGCCGCGAGCATCCTGCTGCTATGGCAACAGTGACCCGTGAAACCTTGGTGGCGACTCTGGAAGAAATCGCCCTCCTACTGGAACTCAAAGGAGCCAACCCTTTCAAAACCCGGGCCTATCGACAAGGTGCGGAAATCGTTCAAAATTTCGATGGCGACATCGTCGAATTGGCTGCCAATGACGAACTCAAAGGCATCAAGGGATTCGGCGCGGCCCTCCAGCAAAAACTCCATGAACTGGCATCCACCGGTCAATTGGAATACCACAACGATCTCAAAGCGGAGTTCCCGGAAACGCTCTTCGAACTCTTCGAACTTCAGGGACTCGGCCCAAAAAAAATCAAAGCGCTCTACGACAAGCTCAATGTCGATTCCATTGACGCCCTTAAAAAGGCCTGCGAATCAGGAGGCATCGCCGAACTCTCCGGCTTTGGAGCCAAGTCGGTGGAAAAAATCCTCTCCTCTATTGCCAATCGGGAAAAATTCGCCGACCGCTTTCGTCTTGGTGACGTCGCTCCACTCGCGGAAACCCTATTAGATCGACTACGTGACCACCCCAAAGTCTCCCGCTCGGCCATCGCGGGCTCCTACCGGCGTTCCAAGGAAACTCTTCACGACCTCGACTTCCTCGTTGCCACTTCGGAACCGGCAGAACTCACCGACTTCTTCGCCAACTTTCCCGAAGTCCATGAAGTGATTGCCAATGGCGACACCAAGGCTTCGATTCGGCTCGAGAACGGTTTACAATGCGACCTCCGCGCCGTGAGCAACGATCATTTCCCCTTCGCCCTGCAATACTTCAGCGGCAGCAAGGAACACAATGTCGCTCTCCGCGCCCTTGCCCTCAAACAAGGACTCTCACTCAACGAATACGACTTCACCCCAAGCGGCGAAACGACCGTTCCTGAAGTTCACGAAGAAAAAGACATCTACGCCGCGCTCGGCTTACAATGGATCCCACCCGAACTCCGGGAAAACCGGGGAGAGATCGAAGCCGCGGACAAAGGGGAGCTCCCGGAACTTATCGAACTCGAAAACCTCCGTGGCACTTTCCACAATCACACCATCGCTTCAGACGGAAGAAACACCCTCTCCGAAATGGCGGATGCCGCCCGCGAACATGGTTTGCAATACCTCGGAATCGCAGACCACTCGAAAGCCTCCTTTCAAGCCAACGGACTCGACGAGGAACGCCTCCTGAATCAAGCCAAGGAAATTAAATCCTTCAACGAGAACTCGGATGACTTCACCCTTCTGGCCGGCACCGAGGTCGACATCCTCAAAGATGGCTCGCTCGACTTCAGCGATGAAATCCTCGGCCAACTCGACTATTGTGTCGCTTCCGTTCACAACGCCTTCACCCTCGATGAAGAAAGCATGACCAAGCGCCTTATTCGCGCCATGGAAAATGAACACGTCACCATGCTTGGCCACCTCACCGGAAGGCTCCTTCTCAAGCGCGATCCCTATCAGGTGAACATCGAAAAAATCATCGATTGTGCCGCTGAAACCCGCACCGTCATCGAACTCAACTGCAACCCATGGAGACTCGATATGGATTGGCGCTGGTGGCACAAGGCGAGGGACAAGGGTGTGCTTTGCTCGATCAATCCTGATGCTCACGCCACTGAACAACTTCAATTTCTAGCCTACGGAGTCCGCTTGGCCCGAAAAGGATGGTTGCGACGTCAGGACGTTGTGAACTGCCGCCCCATCAACGAAATCCTGGAGTGGCTCTCACTCCCCAAGGACAAACGATCATGACACTCGCTCTACGTGATCTCGGAGAGGCTCGGGATTTTGAGAAAACCTGGCATCTTCAGGAATCCCTGGTTCAGCAACGGCGCGAAGGAAGAATCTCCGATACCCTTCTGCTCTTGGAGCACTTCCCCGTTTACACCATCGGACGCACCAGAGATCAAAGCAGTCTCCGCGACACTTCACACCTCCCGCATCCGATCGTTGAAATCAATCGGGGAGGGCAAGGCACCTATCACGGACCGGGACAGCTGGTAGGATACGCCATTCTCGATCTCAATGAATCCAAACGCGACCTTCACCTCCACTTGCGAAATCTCGAGGAAGCTCTCATTCAAACCTTGGCAGACTACCACATTCAAGCGCATCGACGTGATGGCCTGACTGGAGTCTGGGTGGAAGATCGCAAAATCGCCTCACTCGGGGTAGGAGTGCGCCAATGGATCACCCTTCATGGATTTGCCCTCAATGTCCAAAGCTCATCGCTACCACCATTCCAACACATCACCCCCTGCGGATTGGACGGAGTCTCGATGACCTGCGCGGAGAAGGAGGCGGATCGAGCCATTTCCATCGCTGAAATCAAACCCCTCGTCTTCACCCACCTCCAAGCTATTCTCTCGAAAGAGCGGGAGGATTAAATCAACTCCTCGCCCCTTTATTCATCTTTTTCAGATTCGAGCATCTTCTTCCACGTATCATCCAGAGAGGGAAGCTTTCCTTCCTCGCTTGTCTCGAGGGAACCCACAAGTCCGATAACTCTTCTAAAGGTATCATCAGGCTCCTCCAAAGTCCCCTTGAGTTCAAAAACGACAGTGTGATATGCTTTCACATCCGCGCCAGCAAAAGCCGGCAGACTTTTCACTTTAGGATAGGAGCTGATCAACCCGTTATTGATCGAAAGCCTCATCTGCCCCCCAATTCTTCCTGATTTTGAAATGAGGATGTTTCCTTCAAGGGTTAAAATATCCTTCTGGGACAACTTCAGATTTTCGATGGATACTCCGCGGGAATTCGCACGAAAAGTTCCTTCAATCTTATTATCAAAAACCACCTCCGTATACAGCTCCCGGGAAAACATCTTATCC
>JAKMEV010000524.1:0-2536 GCA_022425785.1 Akkermansiaceae bacterium
GTTTTCTGGATTACCCCGCACACTTTCTCCGCAACCCACCTCCACAAGGCCGCTGCCGGCCAAACCGTCAATCTTGAGGCTGATTTACTCGCAAAATACGTCCAAAAGCTGCTCAATCCTTGATTCGGCTCTCAAATAAAGCGACCATCATCAAAAAGGCTCTCCTAAGGCATAAAAATATGTTAATTCCCGTTAAAGGAGATGAAAGTTTTTGTTTTCTCCCGAGGTAATTATTCTATTCGGGAATTTCATTCAATACGTCTCTTCCTTTAAACTACCTTCATTCCATGATCCGCTCCCTTTGCGCACTCACAACAGCCCTGCCTGTTTTTGCCGCCAGCCCTGATTTCCGGGAGGATATTCAGCCCATTCTGGAAAGCCATTGCGTTCGCTGCCACTCCGAGTCGAAGGTCAAAGGCGGACTCCGGATGGACACCTACGAAAAAATCATGGAAGGCGGAGATACCGCCGACGCCATCGTTCCGGGTAATCCGGAAAAAAGCGAAATACTCGTCAGGGTCCATCTTCGCCCAATCGATGAAGGAGTGATGCCCGACGAAGGGCAAATGCTGAAGCACGAAGATCTCGTTTTGCTCGATGAGTGGGTGAAAGCCGGTGCTCAATGGCCCAAGGGCGTCACCCTGACCGAGCGCAAGCCAGCCAAACCCAAACGCGTCGCGATGCCAACAAAGGCTCCGGAATCCAATTTCGAGGCAGCCGAGATGCTCGATGATCTTCTTAAACGCGAAAATGCCGGCACCGGCGTTGTCACTACCGGGACCATCACGGATACCGCCTTCCTTCGTCGCGCCACTATCGACCTCATCGGCCGCATACCCACCATGAAAGAAGTGCGGGAATTCGAGAAATGGGGAGACGACCGCCGGATCAAGCTCATCGATAAACTCTCTAATCACCCCCGCTTTGCCGACCGTTGGACCATTTTCATGTCCGACATGCTTCGCATTCGCTCGAATGTCACCGGAGGAAACCAACTCCTCGCCTACATTCACGGCTCGATTGATCAGGAAAAACCCTACGACGAAGTGGTCCGTGAACTTATCAGTGCCTCCGGGCGCGCCAATTCCAATCCTGCTGTGGGATACATTCTCGGTGACGACGCCGCACCGATGGAACTCGCGGCCGCCACCTCGCAAATCTTCATGGGTGTGCGCATCGGTTGCGCGCAGTGCCACGACCATCCCTTCGACGACTGGGCGCAAGAGGACTTCTACGATCTCGCCGCCTTCTTCGGAAAAACCAAGCAGGTTCAAAGCCGCCGTCAAAACGGATCGATTTACACGACGGAGGGTGACAAAATGACCATCCTCTGGCCACCTGAAGACAAAGCCGAGCCCGAAAAGCGCAAACCCGTCGAACCGAAGTTCCCTTTCCAGGTCAACGACTTTAAATCCAAACCGGAATACATTAAACGATTCGAGGCTATCAAGGTAATCCGCGAGAATAAAATCACCAAGGACGATGGCTCCGCTTCACTCGACGCCCTTCTCGATGCCGTCGAACCCAATGTCGGTCGCCCCAGTGATCCGGTGTTAGAGGAAGCCAAAAAAGAAAGCCGCAAGCTCGACGTTCATGGCGAACTCTATCGCGCAAGCGAACTCCGCAAGCAACTCGCCGACCTAATCACCGATCCCCGAAACGACTACTTCGCCCGCGCCTTCGTCAACCGTGTGTGGGCCGAACTTATCGGACGCGGCTTCGTCGAACCATTGGATAACTTCTCGGACTACAACGGCATGCACCATCCCTCGACGCTCGATTTCCTCGCCCAGGAATTCATCGCCAGTGGATATGACTTCCGAACCTTGGTTCGCATCATTACTCATTCCGATGCCTATCGCCGCTCCACCCTTCCCGCCGACACTTCTCTCGAACTCCGCGAGAAGAGTGAAAAGAATTTCTCTGCCTCGCCCGCCCGCCGGATGATCGGAGAGGTGCTCTACGACAGTATCGTCGTCGCCGGACACCTTGAGGACTTCAAATGGCCCAAAGGCGCGAACAACAAGGAGGTCTCTCGCGAAATCCGCGTGGCCACCGGGGAATATACCATTGTCAAAAACGAAGGCGCTGCAGCCCCTGCGATGATGGATGAAAAGAAAATATCCATGCGTAATGACGGCTACGATCTCGAGTCCTCACTACAGATCGATTTTAATTCGGTCCTTAGCAGCGAGGAACAAACCGAACTCATTTCCATGCGGAAGATGTCCGACGAGCAGATCAAGGCCCAGGAAATGGCCGCCATGAAAATGGAAGAAGAGCGCAAGGTGATGAAATACAAAACTGAAACGATCACCGAAACCATCGATGACAACCCTCGTTTCGACAGCGCTATGCGCATGGCCACTCCGGCCCCGCCCGCGCACTTCCTCCGCGTCTTCGGCCAGCCCTCTCGGGTAGGATTGGGCGAGTTCCGCGACGAAGCCTCCTCGCTTCGCCAGCAACTCATGATGCTCAACGGGCGCATGACTCATGAAGCCTCCCGCGTCGGAACCCTAGAACCACTCCACCGGCT
>JAKMEV010000546.1:0-4875 GCA_022425785.1 Akkermansiaceae bacterium
TTCATGGGTAGGGCGTTGGCGCCCCCGGCAGGAATCGAACCTACATCTAAGGTTTAGGAAACCCTTGTTCTATCCGTTGAACTACGGGGGCTGATGGCCTGATGATCGATCTATTTGTGCGGGCGGAAAAGCTTATTCTCCGCTCATCCCATAGAAGGGAGGAATGACGATGATTTCGTCTCCTTCGACAATGTCGGGAATACCTCCGGCGTAGGCATTTTCTTTAACGTTGGCAACATACTGGTCGCCTTCGAAGCGGTCGATGGTGATGCGACCGAGGATACCGCTGTTACGGCGAATGCCTAATTCTTGTCCAGGTTGGAAATTGGCGCTGTCGGTGGGAGAGAAGCTGAGCCAGGCCCAGTCTTTTTTGAAGGCGCTCACGTTACCCATGAGGAGGGCATTGGTGACCCGTTGGGCGTCGCGTTCCTGTCGCTGGGCGGCCTTGGTTTTTTCGCGCATCAGAACAAGAGTTTCCTTTTCGTTTGTGTCAGCCTTGAGTTGGGCTTTGTCCTTTTCGTCTTTGAGCTTGGCGATTTCGGCTTCCAGTTTGCTCTTAAGATCCTCGCTGAGGGGCGCGGTATCGGTCGGAGCGGGGGTAGGAGCGATTGGAGCCGGGGCGGGAGTCGTGATTGCACTACTGCGGAGGTTTTCCAGCTGCATTTTATCGAAGAGGGCTTTCTGAGCCGCGAGTTCGGCGCGGATCTCCTCATACTCTTTGTTTGCGGAGGCGCTGTTGCGGTTTTTGTTAAAATCCCCAAAGGAAAGTGCGAAGGCCACGACCAGGAGCAGGGAGGTGGTGCCGAGGAGAATATTCGTGGTGTTCATCGATGTGTGGGCAAGAGTAGGAGCAGGTGGGAGGCTTGTCAAAAGGAAGATCTGTAGACAAGAAAGCCCGCTGATGACGATCAGCGGGCTTTGGGGAAAGGTGTTGTGGATTAGTCGTTGTTTGAAAGCGAAATGAGAATCTGCAGGACATACCAGAACAGGAGGGCGACGCTCGCAAAAAGACCAAGGGAAGCCGCAACGTGCTGATCGGGACGGTAGTGGTGAATGATATTACTTGTCTGGTAAAGGATGGAACCTCCGGCGACTAGGACCATCGCTCCCGAAAACCAGAGGCCGAGATTGAAGCCCATGAAGATCGAGGCCACGATCAGGCCTATGGCTACGAAGAAAGCCACTTTCAGCATTCCTCCGAGGAAGGAGAAGTCTTTTTTGGTGGTGAAGGCCACGAAGGTGAGCCCGGCAAAGAGTCCTGCGGTAATGATGCCAGCTTGTCCGATAAGGCCATCCTGACCGGTGTAGTAGGTCGCAATAACCAGAAGGGGAAGAAAGATGATCGCCTCAGCGATGAGGTAGAGTCCGAGTCCGGCATATTGCATGCCACTGCTGGTGTCGGACATTGCCCACTTGTTAGCCACCCACGAGGCGACCATAAAGAGGCCGAGAACGATGAGCCAATTGAATCCGGTCATCATCCCGAGGACTTTGGTCTCGATTCCTGGAATGCTGAAGAGAGCCAGTTCGAGGAAAATAAAAACTGCGATCGCTCCGGCAAGGTGGAGGTAGGTTTTCTGATAAAAGGTGGTACGGACATTCTCCGGGGATTGGGCCACGGAGTATGGACTGGCGTAGGGGTTGACTGTTTCCATTAATTTATTTGGTATTGAGTTGAGTCTAATAGAAAATGCTGCGGGCGCAAGAACAGAGAAAGCAATGGATTTTACTGAGATTGACCGCGAAGACTTTCGAAACCTGCTCAATGAGATTGCGGAAGCCTACATGCCATTTGGAAAGTATGGCCCGAAGGATTATCCCCCGCGTGGAGTGCCCTTAATTGATCTCCCGCCGGAGTATTTCGGCTGGTTTATGGAGCGGGGTTGGCCGAAGGGGCGGCTGGGAGATTTGATGGCGATTGTTTCGGAAATCAAGGCCACGGGGGCGGATCATATATTTGAGCCGATCCGGAAAGCAAATGGGGGACGGGCTTCGGTGCGGAAACGGCGTCCGAATACCGATTTTAAGTTGGAGTAGTCGTTAGCGGAAGATGTAATCCGCCACAACCATGCGGTGGTCGGAGAGGGGGAGCTTGATTGCGCGGGAGCGGAGGGGGATGAGTCTATCTGAGCTGTAGATGCAGTCGATGCGGAGGAGAGGGAGTGAGCGGTGATAAGTATTTCCCCAACCGGTTCCGACAGTTGAAAAGGCGTCGGTGAATTCCGGTCTGAGGAGTTCGTAAACTGGGTCGTTGGCCGAGGCGTTGAAGTCGCCTGCGACGATGGCGGGGAGGCGGGGAAAGGAAGTCTTTTGTTTGAGGGTTTCCAGGGCGTAGTGGAGTTCTACGAAACGTTGCCGGCGGTTGTTTGAGTGTTGATGCCAGCAACTGCGCTTCCAAAGACGAAGATTGGTGGCGGCTTGCTGCAGGTGGACGTTGAGGAGTTCGAGGTGTCTTCCCGAGTTCGTCTCGACGGTGACGAGTTGGCTCCGGTATTGCGGGACGAGGAGGGAGGATTTGATTTTTCCTCTCACGATGATGCCGCAGGATCTTCGCCGATCGTAGCGATAGTCGCCTTGGCCCTGGTAGAGTTGGTCGATGAGGCGTTTCAGAATGTAGGCGTGGGGTACTTCTTGAAGGAAAATGACGTCCGGGTGGTAGTCTTTAACTGCTTCGTAGGGATCGGTGCGGAGGGCGCAATTCAGGGTGATGACACGGAGGACGGGGCTTTCATGGTGAGTGCCGGCGGGGCCTTTTTCAATGGTCGGTGCGGAGAAGCGTCCCAGGGCCTTCGCCTCATCGGCCATGAAGAAAATGGTAAAAGTCCAGATGCAGGTGACGAGCATCGAGAAGCGCGTGCGGAAGAAAAGGAAGGCGGTGCAAGAGGCCAGGAGGCCGACACTTCCCCAAACCCAAATGGGGAAGGTGGTGAAGGCCGCGAACGAGTTTGGCATTCTGGTGTAGAGAACCATCGTAACGAAATGGAGTCCGATGGAGGCGAGGAGCAGGCCCGCCGGGAATAGGGTCCACAGTCGCCGAATGCTCATGAGACCACGTTTAGGAAATCAGACGCCCCTTAAAAACCTTGAGGGCTTCCTTTATGAGAGGATCGTCGTGAAAATCGCTCTCGGGGGCTTCAGGTTCCTCAGGAGATTTTTCTTCGGCGGCGGGCGCTGCGGGCCCGGGGTTGAGGCGAACGGGTTCGGGCTCAATCGCTTCGTCGGGCGCGCTGGCGATGAGGTTGTCGATGACGGAGCCTCCGCTTGGCGCGGGTTCAGGCTCGGACATTGGAACTGTGGATTCGGGTGCTTCTGGTTCGGGAGTTGGGGTGGCGGGGGCCGCCGCTGCAGGGACGGCGCCGGCAAGCTCGGCGGGGTTTGCCTTGCCCATTGCGGTGATGACGTCGCTCAGTCTGATCTCCTGAAGGTTTTGAATGGATTTAAGCGAAGCGATTTCGAGATGAAGACGTTTGTTGGTTGCCCACTTCATGCGGCTCTCGGCTTCGGAAAAGGTATCGATGATGGCGAGGAGACGATCCGGTTTATAAGGATCGCTGGCTTTGGTGAGATCGGCCCAGAGTGCTTCGGGAAACCCTTCGCGTCCGGCGGAAGGGTCGAGCTTGGCCACGACGAGCGCGCGAATGGCCCCGACGATTTCGCCGAGGAGTTGGGAAAGGTCTTTGCCGCCTTCAAATTGTTCGTTGATGACTTTGAGGGTGCTGGCTGGTTGTTTTTCGAGAATGGCCTGGAGGAGTTCGGCAACGGTTTCGCGGGAGGTGAAACCAAAGACGTCGAGGACATTGGCTTCGGTGATTTCGTTTCCGCAAAAGGCGACGAGTTGGTCGAGCATCGATTGGGCGTCGCGCATGCCGCCGTCTGCTCCTTTTGCGATGGCCCAGGCGGCGGAGTCGTCAAGTTTAACTCCTTCTTCCTGCGCGATGTGTTGCAAGTGTGCCGCGATGATGTCGGTGGGAATCGGGCGGAGATCGAAGCGTTGACAACGCGAGATGATGGTAGGGAGAATCTTGTTGGGCTCGGTGGTGGCGAAAATGAACTTTACGTGCTCGGGCGGTTCTTCAAGGGTCTTTAGGAGTGCATTGAAGGCGGCATTCGAAAGCATGTGGACCTCATCGATGTAGTAGATCTTGAAGCGGGCGCTGGCGGGGGCGAAGGCGGCGGTCTCACGGAGGGCGCGGACTTGTTCGACGCCGTTGTTGGAGGCTCCATCGATTTCCAGAACGTCGAGAGAGCGGCCTTCGGCGATTTCAATCGAGAGAGGATCTTCGGGGTCGAATTCGATACTGGGTCCACCTTGGGCGTTGAGGGCTTTCGAGAGGATTCGGGCGGTGGATGTTTTTCCGGTGCCGCGGGGGCCGACGAACAGGTAAGCGTGGGCAAGACGTTCTTGATCGATGGCATTACGCAGGGTTTGGACAACGTGATCCTGTCCGAGGACGTCGGCGAAGGTGCGGGGACGGTATTTTCGGGCAAAGACCTGATAGCTCACGCGGGCGAGTGTAGAGAGGAATGAGAGTTTGTCATGACAGAGTTTTGGAAATAGCGTCTGGCCGATGAACGGGGAGAAATTAGCGTCTTACGAGCGGTGCCGGGAGAAGGTTTGGGCGCTTTGTGAGGGGGAGACAGACGAGATCGCTTTGATGGCCTCGGTAATCGGGGTGTTGCACTCGGAAATGGCGGGCTTTTTCTGGACGGGGTTTTACCGGGTGGTTGCTGAAGAGCTCGTGATCGGCCCTTATCAAGGTTCAGTGGGATGTTTGCGGATTGCCTTGGGACGGGGCGTTTGTGGCACCGCGGCGGAGACCGGAAAAACCCTGTGGTGCCGGATGTGCATGAATTTCCGGGGCATATTGCCTGTGA
>JAKMEV010000548.1:0-9592 GCA_022425785.1 Akkermansiaceae bacterium
TAGTTGTAGCAACGGGCGGTGGCTTGGAGCCGGGTCTGACGTCCTCAATTCAGCGTCGGTCCTCAAGTTTTGGAGTTATTCGGCAAGCGAAGCTAAAGCGAGTCCAGCCATTAGATTGCCAAAAGTCGCGGTGACGTGAGTGGCGGCGCCATAACCGGCATCGCATCTCAAGTCTCCTTTGTGCTCCTCGGGCTTCTCATTTGAGATGGAGCCGTCGCATTGGGGGTAGAGGCGAGGTTCGGGGGAGAAAACGGCCGGGATATCGAATCTTCCGCCTTTCTTTTTAGCTGCTGGAAAACGGTAGCGCGTTCTCAGTTGTCTTCGAACTCCGCTGAGGAGGGTGTCGCCATGGGCTCGAGAGAGATCATCGACCTTAATCAGGGAGGCGTCTCGTCTGCCACCCGCTCCTCCACTCGTTATGACAGGAATCTTCTGATCGCGACAGGTCGTGAGGAGGTGGACTTTGGAGCGCGAGGAGTCGATGGCATCCAATACGATGTCAGGTTTGTCTCTGAGGAGGACTTCGTCTGAAGTGCGTTCGTTGTAGAAGGTTTGCCGGATAATGATCCCTACCTCGGGGTTGATCGCGTGGAGGCGGTCGGAGAGGACGGTGGCTTTGGATTTGCCGATGGTATCTGTCGTGGCGTGGATTTGGCGGTTGATATTGCTGACGCAGAGGTCATCGAGGTCGATGAGAGAGAATTTTCCGATTCCCGAGCGTGCCAAGGCTTCGGCGACCCAGGAACCTACCCCGCCCAGACCAATGATCATGGCATGGCTGGTGGAGAATTTGTCGAGTGCGGGTTGGCCATAAAGGCGTGCGATGCCGGCGAAACGGTTGAGGTAGTCGTCAGTCACGGCGATCTCTTGGCAGACAAGTGGATTGAACAAAAGAGAAGAATGCGGTAAGAAGCAGTTCCCCTCTATGAGTTTAGCGGACCAAATTAACCGGAAAAAAACCTATGTGCGCCAATTTTCGGTGATGCTGCCGAATCGTGTAGGGGCTTTGTCGGCTCTGTCCAATCTGCTCAGTCGCCGTGAAATCGACGTTATCGGCTTGAGTGTGCAGGATTCCCGGGATGCCACCGTGGCGAGACTGGTGTTGAGCGATCCGGATTCCGCGGAGGAGTTGTTTATGGAGCAAGGGGTGGCCTTTACCTTGTCAGAGTTGGTAGTGGTGAAGATGAGGGAATCCGGAGCTGATTTGAAACGATGTTTGAGTGTATTACACGAAGCGGAGACCAATTTGGATTACGCATTTTCCCTTGTGGTGCAGCATCAGGGGCACTCGTTATTGGCAATGTATCTGGAGGATTGTGAGTTTGGAGCCTCGGTGCTCAATCAGGCTGGTTTGACGGTAGTTTACGAAGATGAACTTCTGCGCTAGAATTGTGCGACGAGGTGAGTAATGTATCCACCTATGAGTGAATTAAATCACCCGAATCGTCGTGCTCTCCTGAAAACAGGTGGAGCGGTTGCAGCCTCTCTTCCAATCGCTGGTTTTGCCCAGGCGGGTGGAAGTGATGAGATTAAAGTGGCCCTAATCGGTTGCGGAGGACGTGGTCGAGGCGCGGCGACGCAGACTTTGAATGTTCCTGGAACCAAGTTGGTGGCAGTGGCCGATGCTTTCCGTGATAATGCCGAAAAGGCTCTCAAGGGATTGAAGGAGCGCTTTAAAGAGCGTGTCGATGTTCCGGCTGAGCGGGTTTTTGACGGGTTCGATGGCTATCGTGGAGCGATTGATTCCGCTGACGTTGTGATTCTCACAACGAGTCCGGGATTCCGTCCCCAGCATTTCGAATATGCGGTGCAGCAAGGAAAGCATGTCTTTATGGAAAAGCCGGTGGCGACAGATGCTCCCGGAATTCGTAAGGTTCTTGCAGCAGCCAAAGAGGCCGACAAAAAGAATCTCAAAGTGGTCTGTGGTCTTCAGCGGCACTATCAGGAGAAGTATATTCAGACCAAGGAGCAGGTCGACAAGGGAGTGATCGGAGACATCAATTACGGTCAGGTTTATTGGAACGGCGGAGGCGTTTGGGTTCGCAAGCGTACTGAGGGACAGAGTGAAATGGAGTATCAGATGCGCAATTGGTATTACTTTAACTGGCTCTGCGGAGATCACATCGTGGAGCAGCACGTGCACAACATCGACGTGATGAATTGGTTCAAGGGAGGCCCTCCAGTGAAAGCCCAGGGAATGGGTGGTCGCGAGGTGCGGGTTGGTAAAGACTTCGGTGAGATTTTTGATCATCACTATGTCGAGTTTACCTTTGCCGATGGATCGGTGATGAACTCGCAGTGTCGTCACCAGCCCGGGGCCATGAATCGTGTGACCGAAATTATCGGTTGTCAGAAAGGAAAAGCTTATCCCGGACGCATTGTCGATGCTGCAGGTAAGACTGTTTGGCGATTCAAAGGGAAGGATAACGATCCTTACCAGACCGAGCACGATGTTCTTTACCAGCACATCCGTGACGACAAGCCGATCAACAATGCCTACTATACCGCAGCGAGCACCATGACCGCGATTCTCGGAAGAATGGCAACTTACTCAGGCAAAGAGCTGAAGTATGACCAGGCCTTGGCCTCGGAGATTTCAATCATGCCCGAAGTGTATGACTGGGATGCCGACCCAGGACCGAAGGCGGGTGCCGATGGACTCTATCCGGCTCCTATTCCCGGAAAGCACAAGGTGGTTTAATTCGCCTTAAGGATAATCAATAAAAGCGGCCTGTCGGAGTGATCCGACAGGCCGTTTTTCTTTAAGAGATTTGGTGGGTCTAAAATGGTTTGTAGAGAGCCAGGAACGCTGCTGCTCCCCCCAGGGCGAGCATCAGAAGCAGGGCTATGAATTTGGGGATAATGCGTCGCTTGAACACAACCAGAGCTGCGCCAAAGAGAAGCCAAATGACCGTCTTGGCAATGGCGGTGGCGCCATAACTGAGGTCTGGGTTCTTGTGGATCATTCCGATGCCGGCGACAAGGATGACGATGAGGGAAAGACCATGAAGCATGACATAAACAGTCATGGTGGCGGATTTGCGGTGATCGGCTGCCATGAGTCCGCCAAAGGAGGCGAAGAGAGCCATGATGCCGACGTAGTGAATGATTTTGTAGGTAGCGGGGTCCATGTGTTTAAGGTGTGGATTTAATGCGGGGGATCGCGGAGAGAAGTTTTTGTGTGTAGGGGGCTTGAGGGCTGTGAAAGACCTCGTCGGCTTCGCCATATTCGACAATCTTCCCCTGATACATCACCGCGATGTTGTCGGCGATGTAGCGTACGACCGAGAGGTCGTGTGAGATGAAGATCATGGTGAGGTTGAGCCGGTCTCGAAGATCTAAAAGAAGATTGAGAATCTGCGACTGAATGGAAACATCGAGAGCAGAGACCGATTCATCGGCGATGATGAGCTTGGGCTCCGGAGCAAGGGCGCGGGCGATCGCTATGCGCTGACGTTGCCCGCCGGAAAACTCATGCGGATACTTGCGCATGTGCCGCGAGTCGAGACCAACAGTGGCCATGAGTTCGACGACTTTTTCAGTGAGAGCATCGCGTTGTCTTTTGAGCTCCGGGTGACGTTGGCAAATTGCTTCGGCCAATGTTGAGAAAACCGTCATCCGGGGATTGAGTGACGCGTAGGGATCCTGGAAGATCATTTGAAAATCGAGGCGTCGCTGTCTAACCTCTTTTTTTTGCAGAGCGGTGAGCTCTTCTCCCGCCAGAGTAACCTTGCCGCCGGTAGCTCGCTGAAGTTGCATCACGGTGCGTGAGAGCGTGGATTTCCCGCAGCCGGATTCTCCGACCAGTCCAAGAATTTCGCCTTGCTCGATGGAAAGATTGACTCCGTCGACGGCCTTGATTGTTTCGGTACTTTTTGAGAGTAAGCCATCGCCCAAAACGGGGAAGTGGGTTTTCAAATCTTGGAGCTCAAGGAAGGGCACGGCGGGAGAGTGGCGTAACAATTTAGGATTTCAAGCCCTTGCGGCATTCTTTGGTAATTGGCGGTGGCCCATCATGAAGTAGGCGTATCCGGACCACCCCGTAAAGATGGTCGCAAGAACGGTGGGGTAGACCGGAGAGATGTCGAAGAGCTTGAGCATCACCCACCCGAGAGCGACCATTTGGGTGACTGTGCAGACTTTGCCGGTCCAGTGGGGCTTGATGGGAACCTTGCCGTTGATGGAGTAGAGGATGATGATTCCGCCAAGGATTTCAATGTCCCGAAGGATGACAAGGATAACGAACCAGAGGGGAAGATGCCAATCCTGCCCCCATTCGACGAGGCTGAGGGTGATGATTCCTGTTAGTAGAAGCGCTTTGTCGGTGAGCGGGTCGAGAATCGCGCCTGTGAGCGATTTTTGATTGTAGCGTCGGGCTACCCAGCCATCGATGCCATCGGAAGCGGCTGCTGTGATGTAGGTGATGACTGCAAGCCAGCGAAGTTCCTCGCGGGGGCTCCCTTGCTCGACGGTTTTACCGTATTCGATGGCTAGCCACGCAAATACCGGCACAAGAATGAGCCGAAAGATGGTGACTGCGCTGGCAAGAGTCATCTGGTGGAGGGAATTTAGTGGACAATGTTGCCTCGGGCAATTGAAAGAACAGGTGTGTCGGCAACCGAACTTAAAGAAGTCCTGGCAAGTGTGGGGGTGATTCCCTCGCGCAAATTTGGGCAGAACTTCCTCGTTGACCAAAATACCGCCGAATGGATCGTCAATCAACTCGATCCAAAACCGGATGACACTGTGGTGGAAGTGGGGCCGGGAACCGGCGCGTTGACGGAGCACTTGGTCGGGAAGGTTGGCCGAATTGTCTTAGTGGAGTTCGATAAACGGCTGGCGGAATATTTAACGAAGCGTTTTTCTGATCATGCGGAGGTGGAAGTGGTCTGCCATGACGCGGTGCGAATTGATACGCGACGATTCTTTGCGCACAAGCGGGTGAAGCTATTGGGGAATCTTCCCTACTCGGCGGGCGGTGCGATTTTACGGAATTTCCTGAAGGGTCCATCACCGTTTGTGAAGGCGGTGCTGATGTTGCAGAAGGAAATGATCGACCGAATTTTAGCGGGACCGAAGTGCAAGGACTACGGGGTTCTGACATTGCGGATGCAGTGCGAATGGCAGGGCGAACGGGTTAAGGTGGTGCCGCCGAGTTGTTTTTATCCACAGCCCTTGATCGATTCCACGGTGATGACGCTCGAGCCCCGTCAGGCCGAATTGCCGGTGCATGATCGTCGTTTGTTTGATGAGTTGGTGAGGAGGGGATTTGCACAGCGGCGGAAGCAGCTTAGGAAGAATTTGCCGGATGGAACTAATTGGGAAGAGGCTTGCGAGAAACTCGATTTGAGCCCAACGGCAAGAGCGGAGGAGCTCAGTTTGGACGAGTGGGTAGCCTTAACTCGATTGGCGGATCCCTATTTTGAGAAGGAAGAAGGGCAGGGCGCTGGTGAAATGCTCGCGGTTGTTGATGAGAATGATCAGGTGGTCGGTAGCGAGCGTCGTGATGTCATTCATCGTGATGGCTTATTGCATCGCGCGGTGCATATTTTTGCCCTCAACAAACATGGAGAGATCTTTCTTCAAAAACGGTCCCGTCTGAAGGATAAGTGCCCCGGATTGTGGGATTCCAGTGCCGCGGGGCATGTCGATGCTGGCGAGGAATACGATGCCTGTGGTGCCCGGGAGTTGGAAGAGGAGCTGGGGCTTGCTGATCACGATGTGCGGGAGGTCGGCAAATTGGGGGCTCACGCCAACACCGGATGGGAGCATGTTCGGCTCTACGCGACCCTTGCAAATGGCAAGATTCGCTTTCCCTGCGTGGAGATTGAATATGGTCAGTGGTTCAGTATGGAGCAGATTGAGCAATGGGTGGAAGCGGTGCCCGAGGACTTTGCCCCGGGGTTTCTAGCCTGCTGGGCGCTCTGGAAAGAGGCCAACCCGGGGCGCTTTGGCAAAGCCTAGGCTAAAAAGAACTCGAAAAAGTATCGCTCTGCACTCGACAAAAGGGTGCTTTGGCGCTTATCACCCGCGCCTCCCGAGACAGTTACCATGACAGACCTCAGCAAATACCGTAATATCGGCATCTTCGCGCACGTGGATGCAGGAAAAACCACGACGACCGAGCGTATTCTTAAGCTCACCGGAAAGATTCACAAAACAGGTGAGGTTCACGACGGTGAGTCCACAACCGACTTCATGGAGCAGGAGGCAGAGCGCGGAATTACCATTCAGTCCGCTGCCACAACTTGTTTTTGGGATGACCATCGCATGAACATCATCGATACTCCGGGACACGTTGACTTCACGATTGAGGTCTATCGTTCTTTGAAGGTTCTCGACGGTGGTGTCGGTGTTTTCTGTGGATCGGGTGGCGTTGAGCCCCAGTCCGAGACCAACTGGCGCTACGCCAACGACTCCGAGGTTGCTCGTATTATCTTCGTCAACAAGCTCGACCGTATCGGAGCTGATTTCTATCGCGTGGTTCAGCAGACCAAGGACGTCCTTGGTGCCGTGCCACTTGTCATGACTATCCCGATTGGATTTGAGGATTCGTTTGTGGGTGTTGTCGACGTTCTCGAAATGAAGGCGTATGTCTGGGATGACTCCGGTCTGCCGGAGAACTACGAAATCACTGAAATCCCCGATGATCTGAAGGAGAAGGCTCAGAAGTATCATGAGGAACTCATTGAGACTGCTGTTGAGCAGGACGACGACGTCATGGAAGCTTACCTCGAAGGAAATACCCCCGATATTGCCACGATCAAAAAGTGTATCCGAAAGGGCACGATCGCGCTCGATTTCTTCCCGGCTTTCTGCGGTTCGGCCTTTAAGAACAAAGGAGTTCAAAACGTACTCAACGCCGTTGTGGATTACCTCCCATCGCCACTTGAAGTTGATCCCGAGCCCGAGTTTAACGACGAAGGTGAATTGACCGGTGAGTTCGCAACAGTTGATCCGAATGGCCCTCTTCGTTCGCTTGCGTTCAAAATCATGGATGACCAGTTCGGCGCCTTGACTTTCACTCGTATTTATTCCGGAACACTCAAGAAGGGTGACACCATTTTAAATACCTTTACCGGGAAAACCGAGCGTGTTGGTCGCATCGTTGAGATGCACGCCGACGACCGTACTGAACTCGATAGCGCCCAAGCGGGTGACATTATAGCCTTGGTGGGACTTAAGAACGTCCAGACCGGTCACACTCTTTGCTCCAAGGATAAGCCTGCCACTCTCGAACCAATGGTGTTCCCGGATCCCGTGATCTCGCTCGCCGTTGCGCCGATCGATAAGGCGAATGCCGAGAAGCTTGGTAACGCTCTGGGTAAGATGATTCAGGAAGACCCCTCTTTCCGTGTTGAAACCGACCTTGATTCAGGTGAGACCATTCTTAAAGGAATGGGTGAGCTTCACCTCGATATTAAAGTCGATATCCTGAAGCGGACTCATAAAGTAGAGGTGAATGTCGGCGCCCCACAGGTTGCTTACCGTGAGACTATCACCAAGGAGATTTCCGATAGCTACACCCACAAGAAACAGTCTGGTGGTTCCGGTCAGTTCGCTAAAATCGACTACACTCTTACTCCGCTTGAGCCGGGTGAAGGTTTTCAGTTCGAGTCTACCGTTGTCGGTGGTAACGTTCCAAAAGAATACTGGTCTGCAGTTGAGAAGGGCTTCAAGACCTCCCTCGAAAAGGGTGTTCTTGCCGGCTATCCTTGCTTGGATTTCAAAGTCTCTCTCAACGATGGTGGATTCCACGCGGTTGACTCTTCGGCCGTTGCTTTCGAAATTGCTGCGAGAGCGGCCTATCGCCAGTCTGTGCCCAAGGCCGGTGCTCAGATTTTAGAACCGATCATGAAGCTCGACGTCTTCACCCCTGAAGATCACGTCGGTGATGTCATTGGTGACCTCAACCGTCGTCGCGGCATGATTCAGAGTCAGGACACAGCTTCCGGTGGTATCCGCATTAAAGCCCAGGCACCACTTTCCGAGATGTTCGGTTACATTGGCGATCTGCGCACCATGACTTCCGGTCGTGGCCAGTTCTCGATGGAATTCGAACACTACAATGCATGTCCTAAGAATATCGCCGACAAGGTGATTGCCGACGCCAAGGAGCGTGAAGAAGCCAAGAAGAAGTAATTCTTAGTTTCCTGTAAATCATTGAAAGGCGCTTCGGAAACGGGGCGCCTTTTTGCGTTGAGAATGGTTTGGTTCGCTAGGCGATATCGACCATGCCGTAATCACCATCGGGCTTGCGCCACACGATGGAGGTGACGTCTCGCCGGGCATTATCAAAGACCACGAAGGGACGTTCAGTGAGATCGAGCTCCATGATCGCATCTTCTTTCAGAAGTTTGCGCAGGCGAAATGACTCCTTGTGTACGAAGAAGGGTTCCGGTTCCTCCTGAACATCTTCCGGGAGCTTGTCGAGGAAGTCGTGTTTGTAGTTTTTTTCGTCGAGATACTTGATTGTTTCCTCGCGTTTTGGTCGGTGACTCTTGAGGAGGCGGGTCTTGTGTTTGCGCATCCGGCGCGCGATTTTGGCAATGGTGAAGTCGATGCTCTTGTACATGTCCTCGGTCTCGCTAGAGGCATCGATGACAATATGGTTGGCGCAAAAGAGAATGATTTCCGCCTTGTGCCTTCGGTCGCCTTCGACATCGAGGATCGCTCGCGCTTCAATAATTTTTGGATAGTCCAGGTGGATCCCTTCAATTTTTTCAGTGGCGTATTCGCGCAGTGAATCGGTGATTTCTTCGTGACGGACAGTCACGGTAACATGTGGGTTCGCATTTCTAGTCTGCATAATAAGAGGTAAGCTAAATACCTTGCCTACACTCTTAGCAGCCGCCTCGCCAAATTGCCACAATTTTCAGAGAGGTGATGAGAAAAGTCCTCTTTACCAGCGGAAGTCGCTGCCAAAGTAGAGGCGACGTGCGTTTTCGTCGTTTACGAGTTCGTCGGAGGAGCCCTCGATCATGACTTTTCCTTCGACGAGCAGGGAGGCTCTGTCCACGATTTCAAGGGTTTCACGGACCTGGTGGTCGGTGATGAGAATAGAGAGTCCGTCGCGATCGCGAAGCTCGCGGATGATTTTGTGAATCTCCTGAACGGCGATGGGATCAATTCCCACGAAGGGTTCGTCGAGGAGAAGGAGTTTGGGATCGGTGCAGAGGCAACGGGCGAGCGAGAGGCGGCGTTTTTCTCCACCGGAGAGGGTCATCGCAAGCGATTTGCGAACGTGGGTGACTCCAAAGCGCTCCATGAGTTGTTCGGCGCGGGCGATACGGTCTTTGCGGGAGAGACCTTTGCGGGTTTCGAGGACGGCGAGGAGGTTGTCCTGCACGCTGAGTTTGCGGAAGATTGATTCTTCCTGGGGAAGATAACCCATGCCACGTCGGGCCCGCTTGTGCATGGGTAGGCGGGTGATGTTTTTGGTGAGGAAATTAACCCGTCCACGATCGGGAGGGACGAGGCCGGCTACCATGTAGAAGGTGGTCGTTTTACCGGCGCCATTGGGCCCGAGAAGTCCGACGATCTCGCCTGGCTGGACTTTGAGCCGGACTTCATCGACAACGACGCGACCGGT
>JAKMEV010000564.1:0-4652 GCA_022425785.1 Akkermansiaceae bacterium
CTCCCACCCCAAAGGTGAAAACTCGTCTCCGAGCATGATTGTTTTCCCTGCTGGCAGCGCGAATTTTTCTTTCACTGGTTTCACCAATCGTCGGGAGCCCGTCGGTAAGGAAAAGAATCATCGGCAGAGTCCCTTTTTTACAGGGCTGCGAAAGAGCGCTGAGGATGGCATCGTGAATATTAGTGCCTCCACTCACCCGGAGAGATTTCAAAAACCCAAATGCTTTCTCCCGTGTCTTGGAGTTCAGCACCACCGGCTTGGGAGCAAATTTCTCAACCGATTCATTGTAGCTGATCATATTAAATCGTTCTCCATCCTCCAGACCACCCATTATCTGTGCGGCAGCGGAAATCGTTTGACGCATCTTCTCCCCAGCCATGCTTCCCGACCTATCAATCACGATGGTCACTTCCCTTATAAGTTTGGGAGAGTTGGCATTCTTTTCCGGTGGCGATAAAAGCATCAGGAAATAACCCTCATCCTTTCCAGTCGCGTGCGAAAGAATCGAAGCAACGGCATTGGAATTCTTCCGTCGAAGAATGGAGATCCGCAAAGGCCCGGGATTAATCACCCCGTCCATGTTTAGATTGATTCGACGCCCACTCTTCCGAGACCAGTCGACCTCATGGGAGGGAGAGTATACCGTGCGAATTCCTCCGGTGTCCCGCCAATCCAAGGAGATTTTCCAGGGAGTTCGATAGGAAATCGATTGAGTCCGTGGAAGGATATAGTCGATCCGCTCTCCATCTTTCAAAAGTAGTTCTTCATAGACCAAGCGAAGCTTAAGTCCCTTCCCTGCGGGAACCGGAAACACACTCGATCGAACCGCTCCGAGACCCGCAAATTCCAATAAGGCCGGATCCTTCAACTGGCTGACAATCTGGTCGTAGATTCGACGCGCTTCGGCTCTGGGAAGCATCTTCGCCTCAACTTTCAAAGTAGAGCCTTCCATTGCAAACCCCTTCAACGTCGCTCCATCCGGAACGGGAACAATGGCCTGCCCTTCCTGCGGGCGGCTCGCGGGATTTTTGAACGTCAGAATGAGAGTCGTCGTGGCAACCTGGTCGCGGATCGAGACATCCGCCTCCACATGCACCACCTCCACCGCACTGGAGCTTGGGATATGACGCACATGGGAAAGCAGCCAGGAATGAGGTTTTTCATGTCCCGACACGGGAGACCAAATCAGACTTCCACCTGCTGCTAAAAAGGCCCTCCGGGCAAATTGCGCTCTCTTCATGGTGGGGATCCTAACCCCACTCCAACGAGCCGTCTGTAAAGCGAAGGTAAATTAAGCCCTCGCGAATCTCGCAGCCTTGATCGTGTTTTTCATCAGGAGAGCGATGGTCATGGGGCCAACACCACCTGGAACCGGCGTGATTGCGGAACATTTGGGAGCCACGCTGGCGTAGTCCACATCGCCGCAGAGCCGGTATCCTTTTTTGGCTTCGGCATCATCGACGCGGTTAATCCCCACATCGATCACCACCGCTCCTTCTTTAACATAGTCATCCGTAATGAACTCGGGACGCCCCACCGCGGCTACGATAATGTCTGCCTGCCGACAAATCCCGGGCAGATCTTTGGATCGGGAATGGGCAACGGTGACCGTCGCATCACTTCCACGGGCCATTAAAAGAAGCGCCATTGGTTTTCCGACAATCATACTCCGACCTACCACGACTGCATTAGCTCCAGACGTTTTTATTCCCGCTGATCGGAGTAATTCGATACAACCGGCCGGTGTGCAGGGAACAAATCCCGTGGGATCTTCTAGAGCGAGTTTGGCCACATTCTCAGGGTGAAATCCATCAACATCTTTGGCTGGATCGATCGCCCTGACGATGCCCTCCTCATCGATCTGCGGTGGCGGAGGAGATTGCACTAAAATCCCGTGAATCCTTGGATTCTCATTCAGGTTCTTTACGGTTTCCAATACCTCCTCTTGAGTCGCCTCTCTCGATAAAACGATTTTCTCTGAATGGATTCCCAATTCGCCACATTTTCTGACCTTGGAATTCACATAGACCTTGGAAGCCGGATCTTCTCCGACCAACACGACTGCCAAGCCGGGAGTAATGCCCTGACTTTTCAATTCCGTGATTTCCTCAGCGCATTTCTCAAGAACATTCGCCGCTACTTTCTTACCATCAATGATCGTTGCCATGGTTTTCTAAAAGATCGCCAATTCCAACCCGAAGGGAAGCTTCAAGATCGGCTCGTTGAGATTCAAACTCCTCCTCGTTCAATCTCCGTGGAATCTCCAAGGGATCACCCAGAGTAAGAATTACTTTACTAAATGGCTTGGGTATTCGAAAGCGATCCCAGGTCTTTAACTTCCAGCACGATTGATAGTCAATATACATCGGCTGCACCAACATCCCGGTTGTTTGCGCAATTTTGATAACTCCGGGCTGAAGCTCGTATCTGGGGCCACGTGGACCGTCTGGCGTGAACACCAGATCGTTACCCGCTTTGGCAGCCCGCTTGAGGCCTATCAAGGCTGCCGTGGCCCGCCGACTACTGGACCCATGAACAGCTCCCACTCTAAAAACACTCACCGCAGATGCCAATAAAGCGCCATCTTTGCTCGCACTTGTCAGCACGACACACTTTCGCTTGGGGAACATTTTCCGCCAGAGATAAGGAGAAACGCCAATTTGGTTGTGCCACAGGGCAAAGATCACGGGACTCGGCCATTCGTTGATTTTGCGGATCTCACCTCTAAATTCCTTCCTCAAACTCATCCCTAGGAGGCGTAGAAGCCAGCCCAGAAGACGTCCCGCCCAAACGGTTTTGAAGGAAGATCTGATCTCGCTGTCGATAGCTTCATTGAAGCTACCGCAAAAAGGACTGACAAGCCCGACCTTGACAAAAAAGAACACTGGCACAGATGCTCGGTCGAATCTAAATTGACGCCTAGAAATTATGATCACGGTAACTGAAAAAGCGGCTGAAGAACTCAAGCTACTCCTTACCACCAAAAATGCTCCGGAAGGCAGTGGCCTGCGCCTTGGCGTCGAACGGGGTGGATGCGCTGGCCTGGCCTACACCATGCGCATTGCCGAGCCTGAAGATGGCGATGAAATCATCGACCTCTCCGGAACCCGCTTCATCGTAGCGCACGATTCCTTTGACGTCCTCGAGGGATGCACCGTCGATTTTTCCGACGAACTCTCCGATCGCGGCTTCAAGATTTTCAATCCCAATGCCGCACGTTCCTGCGGATGTGGCACCTCGTTCGAGCCTGCCGAAGAAGGCAAAACACCTGAATACGACCCCGCCATCGACGGCACCAAGTGTAAGTAAGGATGGCCCGGCTCGAACTCGACGACCTTCCCAAAAAGCGTCCCCCGCTTTTCTGGTGGCTTCTTGCCAATATTCTCGCGATCGCATTCGCTATCGCCTCCTGGGTCGTTTGCCTCAACCTCTTTCGCGATCCCACCCATCCAACCAGCTACGATCTCATGCTCAAGGTCGGGCGGATTGACCCCTTGGAAAGCTTCACCCCAACTACCGCTCCCACGCCAAAGAAGGTAAGCAACCCGCTGGAGTTGGAAGCTCAATTTCAAAAGATCTCCGACAAAGATCTCAATATTCTCAATCGTGAGCTACGGCGAAGCTATCTCACCAACTTTAATAGGTCACGCACGCTCACATACATCACCGGGGAATACCAGGTCTCCGAGGTAAGAGCCCTCACCGGCGCAGATTTCCTCACCTCCGGGGCCGTAATCAAAGCGCAGGCCCTCGTGCGACCAAACAAGATCGGTGACCCCATTCCTTATCCTGTCTTCATCGAATGCCTCTTCCCAAGCGAGGACGATGCCACCAGTCTCTTCAACATCGGAGACATGCTTGTGTTGAAAAAAATCCCCGACTGCGCAGCCATCATTAATGTCGATCGGACTCCCTACGAGGACAACTCCGCGCTCTTTCTAACCGTGGTGCCACTCTGCGCGGTCGACTATCCGACTACCGATGGAAATTCCATTTCAATTTCTCCACCCGACAAAGCCAATGTTGCTGCTTCTCTCCCTGCGATCCCCTAGTTGATTCATGAGCCGAGGATCGCACCAACAAGGACGTGAACGGGGGGCGTTACGCCGGTCAATCCGGCGCCTGTGGGCATTTACCTGGCGGGCTGGTCTTACCCTTTTGGTCCCCTTACTGGGTGTCGTCTCATGGTATGTCTGGCAGGCCAGCAAGTTCGATCTCTCTCTCGTCGAAAAAATGCCTGCCCGAACCGTGCTCATCGATCGTAATGGCGTCGAATACGGAACAATCCACGGAGAAAACCGTCGCCTGATCACAAACTCTGAAATCTCGGACTTCCTCAGAAAAGCTCTCTTCGCGCGAGAGGACAGCCGCTTTCTTGAACACGAGGGCGTTGACCTCATCGGCCTCGCCCGAGCTACCGTGCGCAACCTTAAAGACCGCGACTTTACCCAGGGCGCCTCGACCCTCTCGATGCAACTCGCTCGTAACACCTACGAACTCCGCGAAAAAAAATCACTCAATCGCAAGTTCCTCGAAATCGCCCTCACATACCGAATCGAGGCCAATTTTACCAAAGACGAAATCCTCACTCACTACCTCAACCGCATCTACTTCGGCTCGGGGTGCAACGGCATTGAGGAGGCTGCTCTGAG
>JAKMEV010000590.1:0-8818 GCA_022425785.1 Akkermansiaceae bacterium
GCCAAACCGTCCTTCGACGGGCGGGGGATAGGCCAGGATTGGGAATAACTCAACCTTTTTCGCGGGAATTCCACCATTTGCAGGCCAAAAAAGGAAACCCTACAAGAATAGTAATGGCCAAGACTGAGAGCCCATTGTGGAAAATCGGAGAAGATTTGCTCAAGTTTCCCCCTCCTGTCCAGATTACTCCACCCTGATCCTGGGTGATTAATATTCAATACATTGACAAAATCTCAGGGATTCGTTCTTATTCCTAGAATGAAAATTCGTATCCTCCCAATTATCCTGATTTCCCAATCTCCCCTTCTCTTTGCACAGACAGATAATTTCGACGATGGAAACTCCACCGGCTGGAGCGAAGTGGATGTTCTGGCAGCAGTGGGGGCTGCGGGATCGTTTTCTTTCCCCGGCGGAAATACTTACCGCATGGAGGGTGCCACTTCTCCAAATCAGGCAGCCCTCGGGCCTTCGCGAATCGGAGCATTGCGGGCAGATGTCACCTACACCGACTTTTATCAGTCCATTGACATCGTCGATTTCGACGAATCGCTGGACCAGAATATCGGAATGTTGGCCCGGGTGAAAGATCCCGGCCTGGGGACACTGGATGGATACTCGTTCACCTACAATCCAACCGACCAGCAAATGTTTTTTACCGTGATCACCGATGAGGGAGGACCCAACTTGGTCGACGAAGAAGTCCTACTCGATCCGGGAACGCCGGTAAGACTTGTTTTTCAGGGGACTGGCGACGTCTTCACTTGCAAAATTTTCGATCTCTCTGATCTCACCACACCAGTGGCGACAATGGAAACAACCGACAGCACTTGGACGACAGGAGCCAGTGGGATTTTCGTGGTCACCGACCAAAACGATCCTGCCAATTCAACCGACTCTACCTTCGACAACTATTTTGCTGCTGCAGAAGAGCCAGAGCCATCAACTGAGATCGACATCATCGGCTTCGAAATCGACGGCGATGAATTAGTCATAGAATTCACCAGCCTCGCCGGCGAAAGCTATGGAGTCTGGAACAGCCTGGGATTAGAAAATTGGCAGGAAGTTGAAGACTCAATTACAGGTAATCTTGGAACTACGACTGTTGTCAGAATCACCAACCCTGAACCAGCCGCGACGAAGCAATTCTTTGAAGTGAGGAAGGAATAGAAGGTGGAATATGACTTCCACTCCTCTCAATGAAAAGGAGGCCGGATACTGGAGGCGGCACTTTTTGAGCTCGTTTCCATTACTCCACCACCACCTTACTCGGGTCCCATTGCACCTTGGGAAACTCCAAATTCAGCCCCTCCAAGACATGGGTCACGATTTGTGAAACGCACATGTTCCGATACCATTTAAAGTCCGCCGGAATGACAAACCATGGCGCACTCGGCGTGCTTGTTCTCTCCAGAACATCTTCATAGGCCTCCATGAAATCCTCCCACCTCGCCCGATCAGCAAGATCATCGGGATGAAATTTCCAATGCTTCTCGGGCCGATCCAGACGTGATTGCAATCGCTTTCGCTGCTCTTCCTTGGAGATGTTGAGGAAGAATTTTAAAATCGTCGTCCCTTCATCCACCAACATCTGCTCGAAATCGATGATGTGCTTGTAGCGCTTCTCCCACACCTCTTGCGGAGCCAGCCCTTTTACCCGCACCGCGACAATGTCCTCGTAGTGACTTCGATTAAAAATCGCGATTTCACCCTTCGCCGGAACATTCTGATGAATCCGCCAGAGAAAATCATGCGCCAATTCTTTCTCAGAAGGGCCTTTGTACGAAGTCACCTTGATCCCCTGCGGATCCACTCTTGAAAAAACCTTACGCACGCAGCCATCCTTACCACCCGTATCCATTGCCTGGATCACAATGAGAATCTTATGCTTTCCCTGCGCGTAGAGCACCTTCTGTAACTGCGCCAGCTTCCCCCTCAGTTCATCGAAAATCGGAGCAGTCTCTGATTCCGGATCATTCAAAATCCCCGTCGTCTCCGTTGAGCGTTCACTCAACGCGACCTCCGAGCCGGAGGAAAAAAAACAACGCCTGTAGAACTCATCGCCAAGCATAGGGCATTTCATCCGGCCCGCCCTCTCCTTGCAAGTCAAACCTCACCCCATGAATCTTCATTCGTCACAACTTCCCTATTGCGCCCTCCCATCAATCTGACGAGATTCTCCGTCGTGAGCAACGAATCCAATCCTTCCCCGGTCATGAGAGCCGCGGTCCACATTGGAGCAAGCCACGCCTCCATGATCATCCTCTCTATTACCAACGATGGCGAGGAGGAAATGATCGATTTTCTCGAAAAAAATATTCCCCTTGGGCGCGACATTTTCAGCTACGGCCAGGTTCTCACCACCACCATCGAACAGGCGGTCAAAGTCATCTCGGGCTTTCAAGAGGCCCTCACCGAACTCGGACTCAACGACATTCCTGTTCGCGCCGTCACCACCAACACCCTCACCGAAGCCTCCAACGCAGAGGTCTTCCTCAACCGCCTTCAAATCGCAGCCGGCTGGCGCTTTGAGCCACTCGACGACGGAGAAATGACGCGCCTCGTTTTCCTCAAAACCCGCCGCCGCCTCCGCGACACTCCCTCAATGCGGAAACGCAACACCATCGTAGCACACGTTGGCCCGGGAAATACCCGACTCCTTCTTTTCAAAAACGGCCAAATCGTTCGCTACCATTCCTACCGCCTCGGCACCCACCGAACTTGGGAGCAACTCAACTCACCCGACCTTCTCGGCGAACAAATCATCCGCCTCATCCGCGAACAAATCTCCGGAATGATCGCGCAACTCTCCTACGACTTTCGCGACGAAGATGTCGAAGACCTCGTCATGATCGGCACCGAGATTCAAATGCTCTCTCCCTCTCTCTCGAAGCCAGACAAAACAAAATCGCGCTACAAAATTCTCGAACAACTCCTCCAAAACATCGCCGCGGCCACCGAGGCCCAACGGGTCAAACAATTCGCCCTCGATTACCAAACTTCGGGCTCCGCCCTTCCCGCTCTCGTCATCAATGCTGCCATTGCCGAGTCCTTCGAGCTCACCTCGCTCCGCGTCCCTGGCTCCGACTACGAAAAAGGCCTACTCACCGACCTAGCCCATCCCACGATTCTCAGAGAAGAGCTCCTTAAACAATTGTTACACTCAGCAGAAGTCATCGCCCGACGGTATCGCGTCGACATGAAACACGCCCGCCACGTCGCCCTCCTCTCGCGCCAACTTTTCGAGGAAACGCAATCTCTCCATAAACTCACGGAACACGACGCGCTTCTGCTCAACGTCGCCGCTATTCTCCACGAAGTCGGCAACCACATTTCACCCAAAGCCCACGAACTCCACTCTCTCTACATCGTCCGCCATTCGGAAATCTTCGGCCTCAGCGAAGCGGACCGCCTCATTGTTGCCCTCATCACCCGTTACCACCGCAAGTCACAACCCGAAACCTCCCACCGCTTCTACCAGGACCTTGATTCCGAAGATCGCATTCGCGTCGCCAAACTCTCCGCCCTCATCCGCGTGGCCGACGCCCTGGAACGAACCCATTCCCAGCGGGTCACAAACCTCACCGTAGAAATCACCAACTCAAAAGCCCATCTCGTCCTCGAAGGCATTCTCGATGCCACCGCCGAACGCCTCGCCCTCCCCAGCAAGGCCGATCTATTCGAAAACCTTTTCGGCCTCTCTCTTTACATCAAAGAATCCTGACCCATGCCCATCGCCTACATCAACCGCGAACTTTCTTGGTTGGAATTCAACCAACGTGTCCTTAATCAAGCCCAGCGGCCTGACTTGCCCCTCCTGGACCGCGTGAAATTTCTCGCAATCTCCGGTTCCAATCTCGACGAATTTTTTCAGGTCCGCATCGGCGGCCTCCTCTCACTCTGCGAATCAGTCCCCGGCTTCACGGACCCCTCGGGACGCGATGTCAGCGAACAACTCAGCGCCATCGAAAAACGCACCCGTCGCTTCGCCAAAGATCAGGAGAAACTCTACCTCAAGGAACTCCTCCCCTCTCTTCACCAAAGCGGACTCCCTCACCTCAGCATTCCGAAGCTCTCCCCGGATCAATTCGAACGACTCGTTCACACCTTCCAGCACGAAATCTCTCCGCTGCTCTCACCCCTCCTGCTCACTCCGGAAAACGCCCGGGAAATCATCCCCTCCCTCTCCGTCTGCATTGCCCTCCGTGTCTACGACCCCGAAACCAAGGAATCCCGCATCATCGTTCTCCCTCTCCCCTCCAGCGTTCCGAGAATACTCGTTCTCAACGAAGGTGAATTCATCTTCCTTGAAGACCTCACCGCCCATCTTTGCGGGAACCTCTTTCCCGGTGAAGAAGTCACTGAACTGACAACTTTCCGTCTCACCCGCAACACCGACATTCCCGCCAACGAAGACGAAGCACACGACTTTGCCGAAGAGATCCGCAATGTCATCACCGAACGAGGTCAATCCTTCCCAGTCCGGTTGCAGCTTTCCGAGGACAACAAGCTCACTCAGGATCTCATTTCGCTCCTCAGAATCGACATCCCGAAAGTCTTCCTCACCAAAGCTCCCCTCGCTCTCGCCGACCTCTTCGAACTCGCTTACATCGATGGCTTTTCGCACCTCCGCACCGCTCCCCTCTCTGGTGTGGATTCACCTAAGATCGATCCCTCCCGCAGTCTCTTCGATCTCATCTCAGAGCAAGACCTCACCCTTATCCACCCCTACCAAAGCTACCGCCCGGTCGTGCGCTTCATGGAAGAGGCGGCCACTGATCCGAACGTTATTGCGATCAAACAAACTCTCTACCGCACCGCAAAAGATTCGCAAATTGTCGACGCCCTCATCCGCGCCGCCAAAGCCGGTAAGCAAGTCACGGCCCTAGTCGAACTCAAAGCCCGCTTCGACGAAGCCCCCAACCTCGAACGCGCCGAAGAACTCCGTCGCGCCGGAGCCCAGGTCATTTACGGGGTGAAGGGTCTCAAAACCCACGCCAAAATCTCTCTAGTCATCCGCCGCGAAGATGGACACCTCCGCCGCTACGTCCACCTAGCCACGGGAAACTACAACGAACTCACCGCCCGTTTCTACACCGACATCTCTTACTTCACTGCCCGCCCCGACTTCGGCTCCGACGCGTCCATCTTCTTCAACGCCGTCACCGGGCGCACCAAACTGGAACACTTCAAAGTCCTCGTCCCAGCTCCCACCCAAATCAAGCGAACCCTCATCGCCCTCATCGAAGAAGAAACAGCCCGCGCCCTCGAGGGTGAAACAGCCCATATCATGGCCAAGATGAATTCCCTCGAAGACATCGACATGATCGAAGCCCTCTATCGAGCCTCCAAAGCGGGGGTTAAAATCCAACTCAACATCCGTGGTATTTGCTGTCTCAAAACCGGTGAACGCAAGGAGGCCAAGAACATCGAAATCGTCTCCATCGTCGACCAACAACTCGAGCACATGCGAATCTTCTATTTCCATCAGGGTGGCGACAACGAAGTCTTCATCAGCTCAGCCGACTGGATGAGCCGCAACCTCGAAAAACGCGTCGAACTCATGACACCCATCTTGAGTGCGAAGGACAAAAAACTCCTCATCGCCATCCTCATCGCCTGTTTCAAAGACAACCAAAACGCCTGCCTCATTCAAGCCGACGGCACTTCCAAACCCAAAGAGCGCAAAAAGGGGGAACGTAAATTCCGCATGCAGGAACACCTCGCCGACCTCTTCGCCCGCCAGGCCGCCGCCGCCGAGCAAGCCCGCTCCTCCAGCCTTGAGCCACACCTCCCGAAGGAGTGAGCCCTAAAGTCTTTCCGCTTATTTCTTCTTCGCTCCTTCCAGAAGGAATTTTTTCCTCACTTGGCAGCTACAAATTCAATTGAGCAGGAAATGATAGGCCTGACCAACCCACGGAAAAGCCCGCACTCAAAGAGCACGGGCTTTGAAAAATTATGCGCAATTTCTAGTAGCGGTAGAGTTCAGGCTTGTAGGGGCCATCGACGGGGACATCGATGTAGTCGGCCTGTTCCTTGGTCAGCTTGGTCAGCTTGGCGCCGATCTTATCAAGGTGAAGTCTTGCCACCTCTTCATCGAGTTCCTTGGAGAGAACTTCCACACCAACTTCACGGCTGTCCTTGGTTTCCCAGAGGGCAATCTGAGCGAGGGTCTGGTTGGTGAAGCTATTCGACATCACGAAGCTCGGGTGACCCGTAGCACACCCAAGATTCACAAGACGCCCCTCGGCAAGCATGTAGATGCTGTTACCATCGGCAAAGGTATAACGATCAACCTGTGGCTTGATGTTGAGTTTCTGGATTCCGTCGAGTGCTTCGAGCTCGGCAATCTGAATCTCATTATCGAAGTGACCGATATTACAAACGATGGCCTGGTCTTTCATCTTCTCCATGTGCTCGGCCCGGATGATGTTGAAGTTACCTGTGGTAGTGACGTAGATGTCTCCCCACCCAAGAGTGTCTTCGACGGTAAGAACACGGAATCCTTCCATGGCCGCTTGAAGCGCGCAGATTGGATCAACTTCAGTCACGATGACTTGTGCTCCTTGAGCACGGAGGGCTTGGGCACAGCCTTTTCCGACATCGCCGAATCCGCAAACAACACCCACCTTGCCGGAGATCATGACGTCGGTGGCACGCTTAATGCCGTCGATGAGCGACTCACGGCAACCGTAAAGGTTATCGAATTTTGACTTGGTGACAGAGTCATTCACGTTGATGGCAGGAATGAGAAGCTTGCCGTCACGCTGCATCTGGTAGAGGCGGTGGACACCGGTGGTGGTCTCCTCGGAAACACCTTTGAGCTCGGGAATCCAAGCGTGGAAAATTCCAGGCTGCTTGGCGTGAATATCTTTGAGGAGGGCCTTAATGACAGCCTCCTCGGTCGAACCAGCAGGCTCGTTGACCCAATCGGATCCGTTTTCAAGTTCGTATCCTTTGTGAAGGAGAAGAGTGGCATCACCTCCATCGTCAACGATCAGCTGAGGTCCAAGAGGTAGGTCGCCATCTGGATTCGGAAATTGCAGCGCCTGCCAAGTGCACCACCAGTATTCTTCGAGGGTCTCCCCTTTCCAGGCGAAAACAGGCGTTCCGGATTCAACGATCGCTGCCGCAGCATGATCCTGGGTCGAGAAAATATTGCAAGAACACCAGCGGACATCGCCACCAAGATCCTTGAGCGTTTCAATGAGAACCGCAGTCTGAATAGTCATGTGAAGCGAACCCATGACGCGCACACCATCGAGAGGCTTCGCGGGACCATACTTCTCACGGGTGGCCATGAGGCCGGGCATCTCGTGTTCGGCGACGTCCAGCTCCTTGCGACCAAAATCGGCTTCGCCGATGTCTTTAATTTTGTAATCTGACATGATTATTTGAGGTGATTATTTGTAAGCTTTTTTGAGGGCAACTACCTTGTTGATTTGCTCCCAGGGAAGGTCGGCATCTTCTTTTCCAAAGTGCCCGTAGTTGGTTGAAGAAGAATAGATCGGGCGAAGAAGTTTGAGCTGCTTGACAATATCGGCAGGTTTGAAGGAGAAAACTTTCTCCACTGCTGCGAGGATCCTCTCGTCATCACCCGTATCAAAAGTATCGATATTGATGCTCAACGGCTTCGGATGGCCAATGGCGTAGGCGAACTGGATTTCGCAGATTGGCGCGAGACCCGCCGCTACGATATTTTTCGCAACCCAACGTCCCATGTAGGCAGCTGAGCGATCTACTTTTGATGGATCTTTCCCTGAGAAAGCTCCACCACCATGACGTCCCCATCCACCGTAGGTATCAACGATGATCTTGCGACCGGTCAGACCGGAATCTCCCTGTGGTCCGCCGATAACGAATTGTCCGGTCGGGTTGATGAGGTATTCGGTGTCCTTGGTAAGCATCTTCTTTGGAAGAACTTTTTTGATCACCTTCTCGATGCAGAATCTTTCAATCGTGGCGTGATCCACATCAGCAGCGTGCTGGGTTGAGATCACAACGTTCACGATACGAGTGGGCTTTCCATTGACGTATTCGACCGCGACCTGGCTCTTGGCATCAGGGCGAAGCCACTTGGCCTGCCGACCCGCTTTGCGGATCTTGGTCAATTCACGACCAAGGCGGTGCGCAAACATGATCGGTGAAGGCATGAGCTCGGGAGTTTCATCACACGCATATCCAAACATGATCCCTTGGTCTCCGGCACCCTGTTCCTCGGTCTTCTTGCCTTTTGCCTTCTTGGCATCGACACCCTGGGCGATATCAGGGGACTGGACGGTAAGGAAATTATTAATGAACACGCTGTCCGCGTGAAAAATGTCATCTCCGTTGGTATAACCGATCCCGCGAATCGCTTCACGAATTACACCTTCGACATTAATCACCGAGCTGATGGGCTTTTGGCCGATCTTAGGAATGGTGATCTCTCCCCCGACGACGACTTGGTTAGACTTTACGAAGGTTTCACAAGCAACACGGCTGTTCTTGTCAACAGTGAGACATGCGTCGAGGATGGCGTCTGAAATGGTATCACAGACTTTGTCAGGATGGCCTTCGCCAACAGACTCGGATGAAAAAATGAAGGATTTGCTCATGGCTGAAGTTTGTTATATCGTTGAATCGCGATGCGTTGATGCGTCGTGTAATCCCCACACCCCATGGCGTCAATTCTGAATTCACTCAAACTCATCGCGGATCCCACCCGCTTGCGTATCCTCATGCTCCTGAGCGAGGAGTCCTTGTCAGTTGCGGAGCTCCAGCAGATTCTTGGGATGGGCCAGTCCCGCATCTCTTCCCAACTCTCCCAACTAAAAAAGGA
>JAKMEV010000591.1:0-5867 GCA_022425785.1 Akkermansiaceae bacterium
ATCAGACTCGGCATCGCCAAAAGAACGCTCTTGCAAGATCACTCCGTCGGGATCTTCAACTCTCGCCCGATATCGCCCCAAACCACTTGCCTCAAAATCAAAAAGCATGGCCTGCCCGGCAATCACTTCCAATGAATACACCCCACCCGGGTTGGGCGCGGACGATGCCAGCGTTCCGGATCGAGTTGATTCAAGGGCATTCGAAAGAGGAACATCTGAAGACGGCGAAAAGGGCTCCAAAGGAATGGGCTGGGAGTATGCCACACCGCTTAATGAACAAATCAAAGCGATCAAGGATAATGAAACTCCCTTGTAAGGAGTCAATTGATTGGAATTGTTGGTAGTCAAAAACATTCTTCTAGGGCTTTAAAGTTGCGTTAAGCCTGAAAAACCATCGCTCTCCTATCGGGAGGGAAATCTCCCGCACCTGAACCCTCCCGACAATCTCAGTCGGAGTAAGGTCAACTCCCTGCCAAGTCTCCAGGTTCGATGATCGTTCAATGATCAAATCGACGTCAGGAGCTTCGAGTGACACACCCAGCCCCAATCGAACTTGATGCCCCTCATTCTCATAGCTGAATCCCTGGCCAGCGTCCGCCACCATGGGGTCGGAACCCAGGGCATATTCAATCAAATTGGAACGACCATCGTCATCAGGATCGCCATAAACGCCTAAGACACCCCTGTCAGCCGACCAAAGAGCATAAGAATCCTCCCCAAAAACGTTTCCCGGCGTTGGCTCGGAAGCGGTCCAATTAATGAAGTCGTTTCCATAGGATTTTTCAGAAATCTTTCTCAACGCCAACCCATCACCGCCAGTTTCGAGGGGCCAGGGGAAATCATCGTCATAATTCACTCGATCAACCCGAACGTATGACCGGCTTCCATCCGCTCTGGTCGGCCCCGGGCGGTTGAGCTGAATTGCCTCTCCTCCATCATTGAGCCTTCCTGAACTCCATTGATATTTCCTAATCGAAGGATCGAAACTATACGGCCCCAATTTTGCCAAATCTTCTACAACCAACATCCGCTCTCCGGGCTGAAGAACGACATTGGTCTCAAAAGCATACACCACCCCATCCGCAAGCCACCAAGGTGCAGCCTTATCGAAATCGTACAGGCTTACCGGGGTATCACTAATATTCAACAACTCAATATACTCGGAAGCATTCTCATCAGAAGGATGATACATGATCTCCGAAATCACGATCGGCCCCACCACAGGCGCCCCATTTTTTTGAGCCAAGGTCGCGTCTTGTTGAGCAATGAAGTTGTGTGTCCCGCTGCTGGGTTTGTAGTAATACCCCAAGGTCTGACCTTTCAATGAAGGACCAAATTTTTCCTCGAACCGATAGTCAGTCAAGATCGCCCCATTCCCTGAGGAAAGATAGACTGTCTCTCCGGTATCGCTCAAGGAGAAGGGCGTCAAACGCCCCGAGTCCGTGCTCTGCTCACCAAAATGAATATCCTCATAAAACACAATAAACCCACCACCAGGAATCATCGTCCCATCCGGAATGCAGAATTTCGTCAAATCCCCGCCATCATCACTCAAAAACCATCCACTGATATCGGTCATTTCATTTGATCGATTGTGAATTTCAATCCAATCGACCTGACCAGCCCCCGAGTTCGCCAACACTTCGTTAATCACGATCATATTTCCAATAAGGAAGGGGTAATGATCTGAATCAAAAAGATAATACGCCCCCCGATCCGCAACGGTGGCGTCGGGATCGAGAGCATGAAAAGGGTCTCCGCTATCTTTTGCAATGGAATCACCCAGCAAAGAGAAATTCAATTTTGATGGTTCAACAAATCCAGGAAAGCCCAACAAATTATTCGCTCCGGGCAAGCCATCTGTATCGCTCAGGCTATAGCTGATCGAAACCGTCGAATAGGAATCCCAATCAACCGGAGCCACCGATGAGTTGGAGAAGATGGAATTGGTGATCACAGCCTCACTTCCCCCAGCACCAAAATTTTTCTCATAGACCGACACTCCAATTCCGCAATCCACAAAGGTATTCTGATCCACCGTGATTGTTGACCCCTGGTCTTTCACTCCAATCCCAAGAGGACAACCCACGATGAGGTTATTTCTGGAAATCACCGTTGATCCCTGACCAACTGAAATCCCTTTGTCGGAATTGTAATAAATCTGATTTCCCTCGATCAGCACATCAACACACTGCTCACCGATATCAATTCCATCGCTATTGAAACCATAAAAGCGATAGATCTGACAATCCCCAATAACCCCGTTAACCACGCCATCGTAGTCAATCGCATCGGTATCCGGGGCGTTGTTTCCCAGAAAAACACAACGCAGGGTTTGCGCCTGCCCCTGCTTCACATTCAAGCCATCACCCGTGATTGGGATGTGAATGAAGCTATCGCGCAAAATCAAACTTCCACCCCGAAAGAACAAGGGAGCCAATCCTTCATCGATATTTAAAAACTCGATCACCACATCCGCATCCAGGCCCGAAATCCCAGCGGGATAAACAAGCGGATCATAACCCCGCCCGGCATGACGCACCGTAAGATGAGATAAGGTGGAAGTAGTTGAAGTTTCCTCAAAAGAAATCCCACCCCATTGCTCGCCATCGAGCCCCGCTATCGTCACCGGGGCGTCTTCCGTCCCTTCAATATTCAATGTCCCATTCACACGAAGTTGCGCTCCCTGGGCCATCACCATCGAAACCCCCTCCTCCACAGTAAGAGTAACCCCGGTGGGGGCCAATAGCTCCGTCAGGAAAATATATGGCGATCCGGCCAACGTATACCGGGTATCACTATCCAGAACTCCTTCAACTACAGAGCCTGGACCTGACACAAATTTCGCGGTCAGGGTCGACTCTCCCGTGAGCACGGTATCCAGATCCGCACCACCTTCTACTTCCACCCAACCGTCAAAGCGGTATCCGGGCGCAGGGACAGCCTTGATCTCCAAACCAATGTTGGGAAAAACTTTCAATGTCCCTTGTTCGATAGGCACGCCCTCGATCTCAAAGCTTCCAGGTCCTTGGGAAATCAGAGACAAATTCACCGCAGGATCCAATGAAAGGACAGTTTGAATCTCTTCGATCACATCCCCACTCCGGGCCGTCACGAAGTTTTTCATTCGCTGGATCGAAAACGGATAAGAAGTTTCACTCGGCACCCCACCCCATCGGTCGCGTTGGCGAGGAAGCTCGGGAATCATCAATCCGCTAAAGTAATCGATCAATCCGTGCATTCTCGATTCATCGAATGTCGTCACCAAATGCGCCGCATATCGCTGCGCTAAAAGCTTCTTAAATTCAGCACTTCCTTGAATCCGGCGAATAATCTGATCACCCGACATTAACGGACCCATTCTGCGAGAAAACGAGGAATTTCCAAAGGTTCGGTCCATATCAGGGATAAAGTAACGCCACTTCCCACCAGGCCGATGGTCACGCCAGATCTCCCGATTCCCGCTCCAACTGGAGTTTCTTGAATACCCTTCTGCTATGACGAAATCCACCGCGCTGACGATATCGATCCGACTTTCGATCACAGCCCAAACATTAGGATCATTAAGATCCACCCCATCCAGGTATTGAATCAAATCGTTGTAATCATCTGTATTCCCATTATCAGCAATCGCGCCATTTCCTAAATCGATTCGATCATACTCACCATCATTGGTCCCATAGTGCTGAAACAGCCAATTATCATCCCACCGGTCACGGATATTATAGAGCCCCCAATATGCTCCGTTAATAAAGAGCACAGATGGGCGAAAGCGATTCGTCTCGACCTCCAATCGTCCCCTAACAATGGAATCAAAGAGGGCGTCAGTTAAATGCGCCTGACCCCAATCGTCGCCACCTTCCCGCAAGGTAAGAGCAGTGAATGTGGGAATTCCGGATCCCGGGAAAAGATCAAAATTAATCCCGTCATCACCGTATTTCCCCCGTGTTGTGAAGTTCAGCGCACGCTGCCAATGGCTGGCCCAATTATTCTCCCCTCCAATCCGGAATCCCCCATTCACCCCAAATCCTTCACCACCACCCTCGGGAAAAAACTCCAAATGCCCGGGCGCATCTTTACCTTTATATACCGAGGGACCCACGCCGACATTCCTTTCGTGCCTGTTCAGGTAAATACCAATCTCGTCACCAAAAAGAGTCTCAGGATCAGCAACAACCGACAGATACGGCAGGCCGGAAAACGACTCTCCCATGAAATAGCTCTTTGTCGCAATTGGCCCCGGGACCTTCCCTGCGGAAAAACACCGGGCCCGAACCACCGTGGTTTCAGATACTTCAATCGCTCCTTCGTAGAGCATCGAATTCGGAGAAGTCGGGGAAGGATTACTTCCATCCAGAGAATAATAAATCTCTCCGTCGGAAGTATTCAACTCCACGGACACCGGAGCGTCCAACAGGCCACCCGACGGAGAAATATCTACTTCACCACTCTCTAAACGAGGATCATCAACCAAGAGTCCGCCATTCATTTCGCCTGGAGTCGATTCGACAAAATTCACCCAGAGTTCCGGATCATTTTCATCACGACCGAGGGACACATCTGTCACCTGCTGGGAGTAGCTCACAGATTCACGCAACTCCGGGCCAACAATCTTCATGCTCGCGAGAGACAGGTCAAAACGCAGATCCTGTGAGAGATTATTAATCTGGTGCACTTCCACCGCCACGACATTTTCACCCTCACGCAATAGGCCCTCGGGAAGAGTATATGAACTCACGATTTCTTCCTCATTCTGAGTCACCGGAAAAAGCGCTGGCGTGAGAAAATTGATAAAACCTCCGGACATGTTCTGACTGGCGATCAGGTTGCCATTCAAATAAACCAAGGCCCCATCATCCACCACCAAATCGAGCGTCATTTCTTCAAAGTCAGCCAAATTCACAACCTGGAATGATTTCCGATAATAGGACGTGATGTGGCGATTCTCGTCATCCGCTCCAAAAGACAGCACTGTCGAAACCGGGTCCCCATAGCCCAGAGGCGCCGCACCTGAACTCCAGGCTCCTTCATCAAAATCCGGTTCTCTCCAGGAAATTCCCAGGTCGGAACCATCTGCTAGATATTTCCAGGTATCCCCCATTGCAATATGAACCGCATTTTCACGAACAACCTCGGTGAGCAAAATTGTTTCGCCCGCAGATGAAAGAGCAAAGTTGGTATGGTGTTTCTCGGTCGTATACCTGGGACGACCATGGGAGGTCCGGCGTAATTCCACCCCGGCATACGTGTCATACCCGTCTGCAATCACCACCAGAAAGCCACCCGCGGGAATCATCGCCTCTTTGGGGAAGGACCACTTCAAGGGAACCTCCGGATCATCACTCAGATGGTATCCCCTCAGGGACCGGTCTTCAGCACTCGAATTGTGCAATTCAATCCAATCCGGATAGTCTTCGAAATCGGTGATATCGGGATAGGCCCGAGTATTCGAAGACATAAATTCGTTGATTCGAATCTCAGCGAAACTTACATTAATAATAGCAACGGATAAAGCGCAGGTGAAACCCCAACTCACTCTATAAAAGAATACGACGAAACCAATTCAGTCAAACAGCATTCTCAAATCCAAAAACTCTACCGGGTCAAATATTCCGACACAACCGCGCCTGTCCCTCAGGCTAGGTCAGTTGTCGATTAACGCCAATTTACGGAACTCCACTTGATTCCCTGAAGGTCACACGACTTCCAATGTCCCTACCTACTCGCCCTGCCCAGCCGCAATCCGTGTCGTTTTCATTATTGTTGTGTTGTTTTAGGCCCCCTTAATCTTCCCAACCCGCCAAAAACCTTAATTCAGCATTTTTTAGAAAAGCGATCTCGCCATTTCAGTCATCCTTTTCTAAAAA
>JAKMEV010000030.1:0-9354 GCA_022425785.1 Akkermansiaceae bacterium
CAACTCCTCTCGATCTGCTTCGAATTGCTCAATATCGTCGAAGAGCGCGTGGCGTGGCAATTCCGCAGCTCACGTCGGGCCGAACATGGAGCCACCGCCATCAAAGGACTCTGGCCAGCCGTCATCAACCGTTTCAAAGAGGAGGGCCTGAGCGAGGCCGACGCTATTACCGCGCTCAGGAAAGTGCGTGTTGATCCCGTCCTCACCGCGCATCCCACCGAAGCCAAACGTCCCTCTGTCCGTCAGCGGCACAAGGCAATCTACGAAGAACTCCGCAGCTTCGAGAGTGCCCGGCGCGACCCGCACCACGGCCGCCGCATCGCCGATTCACTTCGCGCGGAATTCCAAACCCTCTGGTATACCGGCGAAATTTTTGTTCAGCGCCCAGACGTTCAGGAAGAGCTCCGCAACGCCCTCCCTTACCTCAGCGAAATCTTCCCCGAGGTCATCATGCGTCTCGACCGGTCTCTGGAATTAGCCTGGGAAGACGCCGGGTGGAATGTCGAAAACCTTCGTAAAGAGAACGCCTATCCTAAAATCTACTTCGCCAACTGGATCGGCGGCGACCGTGACGGACATCCTTTCGTGACCCCAGAGGTCACCAAAAACACCCTCGCCGAACTTCACAAAAATGCGGTAGCACTCCAAATCCGCCACCTACTTCACGCCGCCGAAAAGCTCACTCTCGCTCCGCCATTTACAAAGGTACCCGCGCGCCTGACAGAGGCAATTTCCCAACTAGAGGGAGCTCTCGGTGAACCCGGAGAGCAAATCTCCTACCGCTACCGGCAGGAACCCTGGCAAGCCTACCTCCGACTCCTCGCCGAAAAACTCAGGCAAGGACTTTACCCGGACAAGGAAGCCTACGTCGACGATCTGCAACTGGCCCACAACACGCTGGAAGAAATCAACGCCACCCGTACCGCACACGAGTGGATCTTCCCGCTCATACGACTGGCCAAAATCTTTGGTCTCCACCTTGCTTCTCTCGACATTCGAAATAACTCCGAAGCCCATGACGAAGCTGCCGCCCAGCTCTTCCAAAGCATCGGCGTGCCCGACGGAGAAAACTTCGCTTCCTGGAGCGAGGAAAAACGCCGCGAACTCCTCGTCAGCGAACTCAACAACCCCCGCCCATTTCTATCGCGTTATGAAGTCGCCGGAGAAAAAGCCGACGGTATCCTGGCCTACCTTCGTCTCCTTGCCACCCACCTTCGCAAGAAAGGGCCCGACGGACTCGGCCAGCTCATCATCAGCATGACTCGGAGCGTCTCCGACCTCCTCCTCGTGCAAGTCCTCGCCCGCGAAGCTGGCCTCGCAGCCCGAATGTCCAATGGACTCTGGCGATCCAAGCTTCCCGTCAGCCCGCTTTTCGAAACCGGCGAAGACCTCGCCAACGCCTCCGCCATTCTCGAGGAATATCTCAAGATCATGGGGCCGCATCCATCAGGGATGCAACCAGCCATGGTCGGCTACTCCGATTCAAACAAAGACGCCGGCGTCTTCGCCTCTCAATGGGGAATTTTTAAAGGCCAGGAATCCATGACAAAAGTCTGCCACCAAGCCGGAGTGGTCCCGCAATTTTTCCACGGTCGCGGCGGCACCATCGGACGCGGAGCCGGACCTACCCGCTGGTTCCTGCGCGCGCTTCCCCAAGGGTCACTCTCCGGCCCAGTGCGCGTCACCGAGCAAGGCGAGGTCCTCCCCCGAAAATACGGACACGAAGGCAACGCCCACTTCCACCTCGAACTCCTCACCGCCGGAGTCACCCGCGTCGTCGGTCTCGACTCACACCGGGAAAATCCCGTCGACGAATGCCGAACCTCCCTCGATGCCCTGGCCCGGGAATCAGATAAAGCCTACCGCGCCCTTCTTGAGGCCGACGGCTTCATCAACTTTTACCGTAGTGCCACCCCCATCGACGCCCTTGAAACGGGCGTCTTCGGATCACGACCCTCCCGACGGACCGGCAAGGCCGCCTCATTAGCCGACCTTCGCGCCATTCCCTGGGTCTTCTCATGGACACAAGCACGCTTCTATCTTCCGGGTTGGTTTGGAGTCGGCTCGGGGCTCGAAGCGATTGGACCGGATGCCTATCAGGAGATCAAGGAAGCACTCCCGCGTTTTGACTTCCTTCGTTACGTCTTCACCAATATCGAGTCCTCCTTAAATTCAGCGAATCCTGAGACAATGAAACTTTACGCAAACCTTTGCCCTGACAAAGATCTCTCAGAGCGTCTTTTGGGACAAATCCTCACTGAGTACGAAAAAACCCGGAGTTTGGTCCATGACCTCTTCGGTCGTGACTTCAACGCGCGCCGCCCCCGCATGGAAAAAACCCTCGCCCTCCGCGAGATTCCGCTGCAAATCCTACACGACCAGCAAATTGCACTCCTCAAAAACTGGCGCACCAACAACAGCCCCGTGGAAACGGAAGACGGACGTTTTGACCGGGACTTCCTTGCCCTCCAGCTCACTATCAACGCAATCTCCTCCGGCCTCCGTGAGACCGGTTAATCACTCTTCCTCTCCAATGGAGTAAACTGTCAACGTGCCGTCCCCATTCGACGACACAAGGGTTTTCCCATCGGCGCTGTAGGCCAATTTTTCAGGCGCCCGATAATTACCAATCTCCTCAATCACTTTCAACTCCTCTTCAACGACTTCCCCCAAAACGATCTTGCCTGTTGACCCAGAGCCGACGACACCAGCCCAATAGCGCCCGGATGGATCACCGGTCACATACCTGAAGGTACTCTTGAAACTGTGAACCACTTTGATGGCATCATCCCCTTCCGGGCAAATGATGGCATCCCGGACACCGGAAATACGCATTTTCACCTCAGGATCTTCAGCTTTGATCTTTTCCAGAAAATCCAGCACATCTTCACCCATCGCGATCAACTCATCCGTCGCAGCCTTACGCACCTCAAACTGATCGTCAGCCATCCTAAGAACAAGCTCGTTGATTCGCCCTTCATCCACTTCCACCTTCGCCTGCACTTCTGGGAGAAACCGACCCCAAGCGCTGGGCTGGCCAACCGAAGCAATAAGCGAACGCGCACTTCCAACCAAGGCGATCGACGCGGGTTTTTCTTTCGGAATCATCAAGATCGACAACGGTTGCTTGGTTTTAAGAGACCAGAACCTCACCGAGCCATCATCCGAGGACGAAGCAAAAACCTCTCCCCCGGGAGCCACTGCAATATCGGTAATCTTCTTAGAATGCCCCCGGAAAGATTGAATCTTCCCTCCATTTGCCAGGGCCCATTGGCTGGCAACGCCGTTATTTCCACCAGTAATAATACTGCGACCCGTCGGAGAAAACGACAGGACATTCACCTGAGAACCTGTTCGAATTTCCCTCTCAATCTCCCCATTTTGAACCTTTCTCAGTTTAACCTCCCCATTCTCCATCCCTATTCCGAGAAGCTTCCCATCAGGAGAGGCCGCAAGACTGTAGATCGTCTGATTTTCCTCGATCACCTTGGACTCTTCTTTTTGATCTAAATCCCAGACATGAAGATCGTCACCAACAGATGAATACACCTTTCGCCCCTTTGCTCCTACCGCTGCGGTATCAAATCCGTTCGGAGCAATGGGGATACCCAGACTAGGGATAATCCTGTTACCTGTCTCCACATCGTGCAGATGCAAATGTTGATCTCCACCTGAAATCAACATTTTCCCATCCGTGGAAAATACCACCGGAGTATGACGGGAACCGGCAACGGTAATCTTCCTGACTTCTTTTCCGTCTTTGGCGTCCAGGAGGTGGAGGTGTTGATCCCCATCCGCAATCGCCACCAATCGACCATCGGGTGACCACACCACCACTTCGCCTTCCTTCTTGAGCTTCACCTTCCACACTTCTTTCCGCGTTTTAGAATTAAATACGCGGACATGCTTATCATCACTGGCCATCGCAAACTGCTTCCCGTTTGGGGAGAGAGCCAACGTAAAAATATCGTCGTAATCCTTACTCGTCTCGAGACACTTGCCGGTCTCGACATCCCATACCTTGAACTTGTTGTCGGAGGACCCCGTGATCAACCGCGTTCCGTCTTCCACAAAGATGGCAGTACAAATCCGACCCTTATGCCCTTCGAATTTACGAATCTCTTTTCCATCATCCGGGCCATCCAATTTCCCAGCATCCAAATTCCACAAAATCGCAATCTTATCATCGTCCACACCCACGAAACGTTCTCCATCCGGATGAAGGGCAACTCGCAAGACGTCATCGGAATGCTTGTATGTCATCAACTCCTTTCCCGTCGCCAAATCAAATCGAACCACCATATTTCCCCCTGTTCCCACTAAAAACTCCTCATCTCCGGGAAGCACCCTCATTCCCCACATCGAACCACTCCCTGTTTTCTCAAACCTCCTGACCAGCTTCCCTGTCCCAATTTCCCAGAGCGCAGCATAACCATCCCGCGAGGAACTCAGAACGTGTTTCCCATCAGAAAGGCTGATAATCTCCGCAAGACTTCCCGTATGCTGAAATCCCGCGAGCCCCAACACCTCTTCTTCTTTCAAGATCCCGGCCAAGGACATCCCGACTAACCAATACGAGATTCCTATCGTAACCACCGATTTCATAGCCAAAAACTACATGGAATCCCACCCTCCGCGAGTCTTCTTTGAAGCCCACCCACCTTGAAACTTGCCACGCTGCGTCCCTCCCAGCATTCTCCACTCATGACTCGATTGATCTTTGCTCTCCTAGCCACTCCATTACTGCTTCTTGCCGAAAACGCCCTCCCATCGGACGAACATTTCCGAGTCCATCCTGTAGCTAACGGATTCGTAGACGCCATGGAAATCGCCGTCACGTCTGATGGAAATGTCTTCGTCATCGAAAGAACCGGCGCAGTGAAATTGGTCGAAACCAAATCCGGAAAAGTCAAAACCATCGCCACTCTCGAAGTCGCCCTACGAAAAAAAGACCACGCCCGCGAATGCGGATTACTTGGAATCACCCTCGACCCCAAATTTGCGCAAAACAATTGGGTCTACCTCTACTATTCTCTCAAAAAAGAATCCAAACATCGCCTCGCCCGATTCACTTTTTCAGGCGACAAACTCGTCGATGAAAAAAGCATCCTCGAAATTCCACACGATCGCGAAAATGGCACCTGCCATGAAGGCGGCTCGCTGACCTTCGGACCAAACGGAAATCTCTTCCTCTCCACCGGCGATAACACCTGCCCTTTTAAATCTAACGGCTCAGCACCGATCGATGAAGGCGAAAGCCGCAAGTGCTATGATGCGCAGCGCTCTGCCGGAAACACCAACGACCTCCGCGGAAAAATCCTCCGTATCAAACCGACTCCCGATGGCAGCTACACCATCCCCGTCGGAAACCTCTTCCCGGTTGGCACCTCAAAAACCCGACCAGAAATATACGTCATGGGATGCCGCAATCCCTACCGCATCTCGGTAGATCAAAAAAATAGCTTTCTCTACTGGGGTATGGTCGGACCGGATGCTGGAAAATCAGACCAGCGCGGCCCCCGCGGCTACGATGAAATCAACCAGGCCCGCCAACCCGGCAACTATGGCTGGCCTTACTTCTCCGCTGACAACAAGCCCTATACTGACTACGACTTCGACGCCAAAAAACTCGGCCAGAGATTCGATCCCGCTAAGCCCATCAACGACGCTCCCCGCAACACCGGACTCAGGGAACTCCCTCCGGCGCAACCCGCCCTCTGGTTCTACCCACGCGCCTCCGCCTGTGCGGGACCGGTCTACTACCATGCCGACTACGCGGGGTTCCCCAATGCTCTCCCCGCGGAATTTGACTCCAGCCTCATCGTCTATGACTGGACCAGCACCTGGATACGCGTCATCAAACTCGACAAAAATGGCGACATCGTTTCCAACCAACCTTGGCTCTCTAAATTCCGCTTCGTCCATCCAGGCGACATGGAAATGGGCCCAGAAGGCGAAATCTACCTCCTCGAATACGGCTCGGCTTGGTACGACGGCAACGATGGCGCTCTCAAGCGAATCACCTACTCCAAAACACCCCAGGCTATCGAGGTTCCAGCCAATGACCCCAGAATGGTCGGTCTTCCCGAAAAACACCCCGGATCCCGTCTCATCGCCGACACCACCTGCCTCGCCTGCCATACCACGACCCAGAAATCGATCGGACCAACTTATCGTGAGGTTGCTAAAAAATACCGCAACGATCCGAAAGCCACCAAAATGCTTGCCGAAAAAATCCTCAAGGGAGGCGTCGGTGTGTGGGGCGAACAACCAATGCCACCCCACCCACAGCACAACATCGAGGAAACTTTGCAAATGGTGGAAGCGATCCTGCAATTCCCAGCCAAATAGCCCTCCCTGCCACCCGCCATTTCCTCCCTTCTTAGCCTGATCATTTCTTCTTTCGACAGGCATTCCGCGCCCTTCCGCTCGAGGAGTTGATCCATCAATGCAGAGCCTGCTAGCCCACACTTGCTTCTTCCGCAAAAAAAACTATGCTATAGCTATGCGTTTCACTTTTCTGACTCTCGCTTCCCTGTTTTTCATCTCCTGTGGCGGTTCCAACCAAGTCGCCGAGCGCAAAGCTGTCCCACCTCCGGGATCAGATGGCGATATGCCTTGGAACGTTCCCATCGAAGGCCAAGGTGGTGGACCTCTCAGCGGAATTTTGGAACGACGATAGCCTTCACGCCGAATCTACTCCAGCGTGAGCTCGTCTGAAGAGGCCATCCCCGAGTTCCACTCCTGTTCCGGGTGTGAAGAACTCCTCGACGTCTCCAACTTCGGGCCTCTCGAAACGGCGGTCTGCCCCAAATGCAAAGCCGAAACCAAAGTCAAAAGCACATTCGGCAGCTACACCCTGAAAAGCCGCTACGCCATCGGCGGCATGAGTATCGTCTTCGTCGCTCGGGACAATACTCTCAATCGCGAGGTCGCCATCAAAGTCCTCAACGAAGATTACTCGGTCAATGAAACCAGAGTGGCCGCTTTCGAGAACGAAGCCCGCCTCACCGCTGCAGTCAACCACCCGAACGTCATCGACGTTTACACCGTAGGCCGTGCCTACGGGCGCTTCTACCTCGTCATGGAGTTACTCAAAGGCAAAAGCTTTGAGCGTATCATGAGCAAACGAGGTGCCATTCCCGAAAAAGAAGTCATCGACATCGCCTTGCAAGTGGCAGCTGGGCTTCAAGCCGCCCAGCAATCCGGCATGATCCACCGGGACGTAAAACCCGGAAATATCCTCGTCGATAAAAACGGTCACGCCAAACTCCTCGACTTCGGGCTCGCCCTCATTACCCAGGGTGGCAGCGCACAGGCTGAAGAAATTTGGGCCACCCCTTTCTACACCCCACCAGAAGCCCTTGAACGCGGCAACGAGGATTTCCGAAGCGATATTTATGCCTTCGGAGCGACACTCTATCACGCCCTTGCGGGTCGCCCTCCCTTCGAAACAACGTCCACATCCAACAAGGTTCTGCGTCGTGCAAAACAAACCATTCCACGCCTCACAAAAATCGCCGACTGGATAAGCCCCGCCACTGGCGAGGCCATCGACCGCATGATGGCCTACAAACCGAAAGATCGCTGGGCCAGCTATCCCGAAGTCATCGAAGCTCTCGAGCACGCCCGATGCAACGTTGGAAAACATGCCACCGTTCCCGTCCACGGCGACAATCGCCGCAAACGTCGACGGAAGAAAGGTAAGCTGATGCCTATACTGGGAATCCTCTCTGGGCTGGCTGCGATTGGAGGTGCTTTCGCTGTCTGGCAACCATGGAATTCTACTGAAAAAAAGGATACTTCGGTAACCCCGCCAAAGCCTCCCATTGCCATCAAAAGTTGGGAGCCCACTACCGTTGGCGACCAAGACAAAACCGACCGTCTGGTCAAAGCCTTGAACGAAGCCCGGTCATTGGTTGAAGAAAAAAAATTCTCCGACTCCGAAGCTAGCTTCGACAAACTCGCGGCTGACACCTCACTCCCCGACAGCACCCGTGCCTGGGCCGCCCTCGAAGCCGCTCTCTCGGCCTACTTCGACGCTCGGAGCCAGGATGCCAAAAGCCACGCCACAAAACTCGGCCCCTACCTCAAGTCGATTAAAGACAGTGATGAAGTAAAGGACTCCCTAATCCAGATTTCCATGGTTCTTCGGCGCCCGGAGCCCCCTTCCATCGAGCAATTCCCCAAGGACCTCAATAACATTATCAATCGCATGGGGACTCTGGCCCTCACCCTGAAAATGTGGGAGCAGGGAAAGTGGAGGGACGCCGTTCCCTTCTTGCAGAAAATTCAATCCCTCCCAGTTGAAGAGAATTTTGAATGGTTCAAAATCTACCAGACCATCGCCGGACTTTATCTGGAAGACGCCGAGACCTACGCCGAAATCCTCGATCTCCCTCCGGTCACCTCACCGGAAATTGCTACAGAACAGGTGAGAACTCTTCATGCAACTCAGGAAAAACTGCATCTTAAAAGCAGGATCCGCTACAACATCCGTGCACGACAGGCCTACCTTCTCCGAATCAAAAAGGGCCTGGAATCCCGACCGTCCGAAAAAGTAATTCTGGATTGGTCCGAAACCTTGAAGCAAGTCGCCGAGAAAATTGCCATCAACCGGTTCAATGAAGCGCTCACTCTTATCGAAGAGAATGCCGAAAAAGCCCCAAAAAACGGCCTCTGGGCCTGGCATTTTCTCACCGAGCAAAGCATCGGCTTCATCGATGACCTCAAGAAGATGGAAAACTGGGAGGTGAAGTCCAAAGAAGGGGTCGCCCTCAAACCCACCGGGGCTAACGTTCTTGGAATCATTTTGGCGAACGACAAGACCTTGGAATACCGTGACCTCGACCCAGCAAGCCTTGTTCGGGCCCATACTATTGCGAGAGAAGGATTGGAACCAGCGGAAAACCGCTCCCGTCTGGTTCACGCCATCGCCTACGCCTGGCAGATCGGCCTCACTGACGACGCCGAATCCCAAGCCGAACAACTTGCCGAGACCGACGAGCAATTCCGCTCTGACTGGAAAAGAGTCATCGTGGGGCTGTCGGAGGAATAAAAAATACCCGCAAATTCCTCCAGGGCATTTGTAATTCTTAAGCGACGTAAATTCAGCTCGCTTGGTGAATCGCCGCTTTCGCTCGAGCCGCCGGGTCGGCATCGAATTGGGATACTTTCACCTTAAGAACTTTTCCAGATGGTCAAACCAGATCGGTTTTATATCTGAAACTCTGCAACCCGTCCCGCGAGATCCTTGGGCACTACCGCAGTGAGCAGCACGTCGTTTCCCTCGTAATCGGTAGAAATCACTTTTCCTTCGCGATGAATCAGTCCGGAAATATCCCCGCGAGCCTG
>JAKMEV010000038.1:0-2822 GCA_022425785.1 Akkermansiaceae bacterium
ATTTTCGGGTTGTTTGGATTGTCCCGAGGATTTGGCTTTATTGGAGGCTTTCTCCAGCCAGGCTTTGAATTCTGGGAGTTGGGAGACTTTGGCCCGGTGGGCTTCGATCTTGTTCTTAGCTTCGGCGATCTCGTTCTTTAGTTGGGCTAGCTTGGCGTCCCGATCCTTGTTGGGAACTTCTACTAGGGGAGCCTGATTGCCGTTGCGGGTCTGCATGCCGGGATCAGTGGTGTTGTTGAAGTAAGCGAAGAACTGGAAATACTCTTTCTGGGTAATAGGATCGTATTTATGATCATGGCATTGCGCACATTCCATGGTGAGTCCCATCCAGACATTTGCGGTGGTTTGCACCCGGTCAGCAACATACTCGACTCGGAGTTCCTCGGCAAATGCGCCTCCTTCGTCACTGGTTGCGTGATTGCGATTGAAACCGGAGGCGATTTTTTGATCAACCGTGGCATCGGGAATGAGGTCGCCGGCAATCTGCTCGATCGTAAATTGGTCGAAGGACTTGTTTGAATTATAGGCATTAATGACCCAATTGCGCCAGGGCCACATATCGCGGGGGCCATCGGCATGCATCACGCTGGTGTCGCCATAGCGGGCCGCATCCATCCAAGCCAGAGCCATTCGTTCTCCGTAATGCTCGGATGCGAGAAGGCGGTCGACGACTTTTTCCCAGGCTTTCGGCGAGTTGTCATTGACGAAGTCCTCAACCTCTTCGGGGGTGGGGGGCAGTCCGGTGAGGTCAAGAGTGACCCGACGAATAAGCGTTCGCCGATCGGCATCAGGTTGGGGGTTGAGTCCCTCCGTCCTCAAGCGCCGGTCGATGAAGTGGTCCAAGTCTTTAATATTCGGTTGCTGTTTCGGAGAAACGAAAGACCAGTGGTCATCATATTTAGCTCCTTCGGCAATCCAGGTCTCGAGAGTCGTGATTTGCTCGGGGGTGAGGGTCTTGTTTGCCTTGGGAGGAGGCATGAGATCCTCGGGATCCTTGGATTTAAGGCGGGCGACGAATTCACTCTTGGCAACATTCCCGGGCGACAACACTCCGGCATCCAACGCGTCTTCACGTTTGTCGAGCCGAAGGTCACCCTTGGTCTCGCCTGGTCCATGGCATTTGAAGCAGGTGTCCGATAGGATGGGTCGAACGTCGCGGTTGAAGTCAACTGCGGCGAGGGGGAGGCTTATTGCCAGAAGGGCGAGTGCGATTTGTCCTTTCATGGGATCGAGAAATCGAATGAAGTATTGGTTGCCTCTGCTCATTTCCAGCCAAGAGGTAACTCAATAATTCAATGTTTCAAGTTCCCTAAACGAATCCTCGAGGCTATATCTTGCAGGGTTGCCGCAAGGCGTTGGGGATATCCCTATGACAAGAATGCAGGGAGCTCTGCGTCCAATGCGTCGAGGAGTTCCTGCATCGTTTCTGCCGTCTCATTCCCCATGTTGGAAATACGGAAGGTTTTTCCTTTAATCTTTCCGTATCCGCCATTGATAAGGAGATTGTGCTTCTCTTTGACGGCTTTGATCCAACCGGCTTGGTCCAGATTTTCCGGGGTCTTAAAGCAGGAAAGTGACTTCGAGCGGAAGCCTTCGGCGGGGAGTAGTTCAAAGCCGTGCTTTGCGCCCCAGTCATGCACCATGGCATTGTTTTCCTGGTGGCGGGCGTAGCGATGATCGAGGCCCTCCTCGAGTATGACATTTACGCGCTCACGCAAGGCGTAAAGATGAGGGATGGCCGGAGTGGAAGGAGTGTTGTCCTTGGCGTCGTTCTTCGCGAACTCACAGAAGTCGAAGTAGTATCCACGATCCTCGATCTGGGCAGCCCTCTCCAGGGCTGCGTCAGAGGTAACGAAGACGGCCAATCCGGGAGGAAGAGCGAAAGCTTTTTGCACGCCGGCAAGGAGAACGTCGATTCCGAGTTCGTCGAAATTGATGGGCATTGCGGAGAGCGAAGAAACGGTGTCGACGACGAGTAGGACGTCCTCGAAAGAGTTGACGACCTCAGCGATCTCCTTCAGCGGGTTCAGGACGCCGGTTGATGTTTCATTGTGCACCAATGTCACGACATCGAAGCCGCCCTCGGAGAGCTTGGCTCTGACTGCCTCGGGGTCAATCGACTCTCCCCATTCGACCTGAATTTTTTCTGCTTTCTTGCCGCAGCTTTGCGCTACACCGTACCACTTGTCCGAGAACGCTCCGCAGCAGAGGTTGAGTGCTTTTTTCTGAACGAGATTACGAATGGCTCCTTCCATGACGCCCCAGGCGGAGGAAGTGGAGAAGAAAACCGGGCGGGAGGTGCCGACAATCTGTCGAATGCCAGGTTGAATCGAGGCATAAAGTTCTTCGAAATCTGCACCTCGGTGACCAATGGTATCTCCGGCCATTGCTGCGTAGGTTTCAGGGGCGACATCAACGGGACCGGGAATGAATAGCTTGGGCTTCGACATTGCGCGTGACGCTGTCTCGATCCGGGCTTTCTGTCGAGAGATTTTCGAGAGGGAATCGGTGGGATCGCCAGCTTCTAGTCCCAGATGAAATGATCTAGCCGCAGTCGTTTGGCACGATCAGCGGCGTCCTGAGCGGAAGGGCTTCCGCTTCGTGAGAGTTTTTCAGCAAGTTTGATGGCGCCAGTCCATTGTCGTTTTTCTTCAAGAAGCTTGAGTGCCCCTTTGCCGCACTCGTCGAACCACTTCCACTCCAGGTCGCTCATTCGCTCCGGGTCGACCTGTCGATTGACCACAGCGTAAAATGTTTCGAGCGCTTCATCGAGCCGGTTGAGATTTTTCAGGCTGCGTCCTTTGAGGAAGCTGGCCCGGTTT
>JAKMEV010000049.1:0-2060 GCA_022425785.1 Akkermansiaceae bacterium
TCTCTCTCCAGATTAACGGCAAGGATGCCTGGAAAGGCGACGGACTGGAAGACCTCGAAGCCGGTTTCATCGCCGTGCAAGCCGAAGTCCCCGGCGGCGGCCAGCACTACTTCCGCAATATTTTCATTACGGAACTCTAGCTCCAACCGGGATCCGGCTGGATCAGATCGAGGAGTTCGGGCGTCGTTGCGGCCGGAGTTCGCTTCTGATCAGAGTAAGCTTCCAGAACCTTGAAGTGAGCCACCGCTTTGGTCTAGGCCAGAAAATTCGCGCCCTCCTCAAACGAGGGAAATGCTCAAATCAAGCCAAGATCAAAATAGATCAGAGAAATCGGTCCACGATCGCCAAGGCCACTTCTTGAAGGACATCCTCCGCGTCCGCCCGGTTGCGCACAAATGAACGAACGAAGCGAGCCACGGCGGGTTGCGCCCTGGTCCACTCGACGGTCAGAGCTTTGAAGGATTCAGTGTCGTCCATCCAGCAGTGTATTGGCAATTACCTCCAAACTATTACAGAAAATATCGGAATAATTCCCGGAAATAAAAAAGCCGTCACACCGAGAGGTGTGGCGGCTTTTCAGAATAATGAGCGACCTACCCTTACCTCACAGGCGTCAACTTGAATGACTTCACGGCGACGCCATACTGCGGTGGGAAGTCTCGGAAGAGACGAATGACATTGCGTCCGGTCTTCAACTCCACGATGATGGGTTCTGATTTCTGCCAGCTTCCTTTGGTGAAGGGCAAGACCAGCGCGGTGGCCTCTTCAGCATCATTCACGGCAACCTTGATCTGCTGCTCATAATTAACGGTGACCACCTCGGCCGTCAGGGCATATTTCCCAGCCCGTGGAGCTCTCACTTCATACTCCATCCGCGAGGTCGTTCCCTGGCTCGGTCCGGTCGGATCGGTTTTGGGACTCTTGGCGTAGTAGGTCTTGGAGTAGGTGTCGGAAACGCGCTCGTTGACGTTTCCATAAATGTCGTAAAGACCAAACTGGTTGGGCTTCTTCTTGCCAACCGGATGGGACTTACCGCCGGCATTGTCCTTGAACCAGGCGTAGTCTCCGAGGCGGGAATCATCGTCACCGAAGAACCACTTGGTGTCACGTCCTCCACGACTGGCGTATTCCCACTCGGCTTCAGTTGGGAGCCTTACTTCGAATCCAACTTTCTGGGCGGCTTTCGCGCAAAAATCCTTCGCGTCATCGATGCCGATACTATCAGCCGGACAATTATCAGCCTTGGTCGACTTACTTGGGGCCATCCCTGTGATGGCGAGGTACTGTTCCTGGGTGACTTCATATTTCCCGAGATAAAATCCCTTGGTGAGGGTAACGGGATGCTTGGGCACCTCGACGCACTCGAATCTTCCGTCCGTCTTTCTCTCTCCACCCATGGTGAACTTTCCCGGTCCGATGTAGACCATTTCCATCTTCACGCCGTCGCCGAGATCAAGAGTGACTTCCTTGGGAGTATTGTTTCCAGGAGGCGTCATGGCAGCGCGAAATCCCCAGTTGGAATACTTGCCATAACCGCCACTGAGCATGCGCGAGCCCGAACTACAGGCAGTGGCATCGCCTTTCCAGGTTCCACCGCGCACGATCGTCGTCCCCTTGGGGAAAAATCGTGGCAGGAAAACCTGCAAGCCACCCTCAAAACTCTTCATCGCCGAGACATCCCGAGTGTTCCCCTTGGGCTTGGAGTATGCCGCTGCCGGAATCAAGATCGAATCATCCGAATTCACGGTAATCTTCTTGTCCTCATCAGTAATCTCGGAGGCCAGGATTTTTTCAGCCACCGTCGCCTTGTCGGCCTCACCCAGTTCTTCACCGAGCGCCGCCAAGGTCTCCGCTTTCGATTCTTTGATGATCTTGGCCCGCGTGCTCAACGCAAGGGTATACCACTTCCCGGACTCGCCCTGGTCTTCTCCATAAATCCGCTTCTCTCCCAAAAGGTCTCCGATCCACTGGGCGCGCTTTACTTTCAAAAACGCCTTCGGATTCACCCGTGCCTGGGTCGTCGCCAGGAAATTACGATCTTTGTTATAGCGGCCCTTGGT
>JAKMEV010000107.1:0-3444 GCA_022425785.1 Akkermansiaceae bacterium
AAGGAACTGGCGAAGTCGAATCCCGTGGAACTCGTGGCCAAAACAATCGCCAGCCATGGAGGCTACATGACCATGGATCAGCTGGACGCTGAATTGGCTGGCAGTGTCATTGAGGCAGGTATTTACAAGAAGTGGTGGGAAAAAACAAAGAAGGCACTCAGGGAAAGTAAGCTGGTTTCAGTCCCCACCAAACGCACCGACCCGCTTGTGTTACGGGAGGCATCCGCTAGTCCTGGAGAAGCTCTGGTTGAGGATCTCGAGATGGCTCGGAGCGCAAAAGGGCGCGTCAAAGCTCTCGAAGCGATTCAGCGAGAAGCGCCCTTGGTGGCCTCGGTAGAAGGTCTCTTGAAGACCGCTTTTGCAATCGTAAATGATGCGGCCTTGAAACTAGTCAAGCTGTCTCCGGCCCAATCACTGGAGTTGATTGCCTTGCGTGATGAGATTGCTGACGAAGTGAAGCAAGAGGACGCCATTGAGCCAAGTGCCCCTAAAATTTCTGATATTCTGATCGTTGCCGAAACGACTTTGTCAGATGACTTGAATCAGGTAGCCGCTGCCCGATTAAAGCGTATTCTGGAGGCGTTTCCAGTTGCCTTCGGTGAAGATTGGGTTCCCCAGATTTTGAAAGTCTTCGGTCGTATTAGTTCTCGCGGAGTTTCCGAGATTGCCAAGCTTCTTGCTGAGAAGGAGGAGGCAGCCAAACTAAATGAGCACATTCGTATCGCCATTTCCCGTCATGCCCTTGGGCCTGATTCTCTCGCCTGGATTTGCCGTGAGCGGAAAAAGGCATCATCCGAAGTCTTCGGCGGAGCTGTTGGCTCGGTAATTCTGACTGTTCTCGAGCAGGACTCCATGGATGACGGTCCCCGTCGCAGCGGACGTTTGGGAAATCTTCTCATGGATGATCGCGAGTTGATTCCGGACCTACTCGATGGAATGGAACTGAACGATGTACGAAATTTCGCCCGCAAACTTCTCTCAAGTCCGGCCTTCCCGGAACTGGATCGCAAGTCCCTGATGGCTCGCGTTATTAAGACTGTTCCTGAAACCCTGGAAATGGTGAGTGGCGAAGCTACCGGTAATAAGGAAGATACCTTGCTGGTTTCCTGGGAGAGTCTCGACCGCCGTAAGGCCGAATACGAAGACCTCGTGAACAACCGTATTCCGGCCAACGTAAAGGAAATCTCGGTGGCCCGGTCTCATGGCGATCTTCGAGAGAATTTTGAATATCATGCGGCCAAACAAATGCAGACCGTCTTGAATGCCCGTAAGAACGATCTTGAGAGAGATCTTGAGCGTGCCCGTCCGACCGATTTTTCTGGGGCAGATACCTCCAGTATCAATATCGGAACCAAGATCAATTTGAAGATCGAGGGTGGCGGTGAACGTGAGATGACAATGCTGGGAGCATGGGATGCCGATCCCGAGAAGCATGTCGTTTCCTACCTTTCGGAGATTGGTCAGATTCTTGTCGGAAAATCCATTGGAGAATCCGTTGAGATTCGCGATACCGATACCGAGGAGATGATCAAGGTGACGGTTGATTCAATCGAAGCCATTTAAAAAAGCCCTAAGGATATTTATTAAAACCAACAACATGTCAGAAACCACCATCCAATCAGTCCGCGGCCGTGAAGTTATCGACTCACGGGGAAACCCAACCGTCGAGGTCGATGTTCAACTTTCCGGAGGAGCCTTCGGTCGTGCCGCCGTTCCCAGCGGAGCGAGTACTGGAGAGCATGAGGCCTGGGAGCTACGAGACGGAGATAAATCACGCTACCTCGGCAAGGGAGTTCTGGGAGCTGTTGCCAATATTAATGACAAGATTTCTCCAGCGTTGATTGGGGCTGATGCGACGAACCAAGCTGCCATCGATGATGCCATGCTGGCTCTTGATGGAACCAAAAACAAGAAAGAGCTCGGAGCCAATGCTATTTTGGGCGTTTCCATGGCGGTAGCGCGCGCCGCCGCTTCTGGCGTTCAGCTTCCTCTCTATAAGTATCTCGGTGGCCCCAATGCCAAGGTGCTTCCTTTGCCAATGATGAATATTATCAACGGAGGGTCGCATTCCGATGCTCCGATTGATTTCCAGGAATTCATGATTATGCCGGTTGGAGCTCCAAGCTTCCGTGAGTCGCTTCGTTACGGTGCGGAAGTCTTCCACTCACTGAAGTCTGTCCTTCACGACCGTGGTCTCTCGACTGCAGTGGGTGATGAAGGAGGGTTCGCTCCGAAGCTCGACAGCACCGAGGATGCTTTGGATACGATCTGTCTCGCCATCGAAAAAGCAGGCTACAAGGTTGGCGAGGATATTGCCTTTGCCCTCGATGTCGCTTCATCGGAATTTTACGACCGGGATCAGGGAGCCTATGTTTTTCACAAGTCTGATAATTCTGTGAGAAGTTCGGCCGACATGGTAGCCTTCTACAAGGAACTGCGTGGGAAATATCCCATCCTTTCGATCGAAGATGGATGTGATGAGAACGATTGGGATGGCTGGAAGCAATTGACTGATGCCATTGGGCATAACACTCAGTTGGTAGGTGACGATCTCTTCGTGACCAACGTTGATTTCCTTTCCAAGGGGATCGATCTTGGAGTAGCGAACTCGATTTTGGTGAAGGTAAACCAGATTGGTTCGCTGACTGAGACCTTTGATGCTGTGGAGCTCGCTAACGAAAATTCCTACACGGCAGTGATTTCCCATCGTTCCGGTGAAACCGAGGACAGCACCATTGCCCATCTTGCTGTAGCCACAAATGCCGGCCAGATCAAAACCGGGTCAATGAGTCGTTCGGACCGGGTCGCCAAATACAACCAGCTTCTTCGGATTGAGGAGGCTCTCGGCAGCAATGCCGTCTTTGGTGGTAAAATGAAGGTGAGTGTCTAATCTGACTTCGTGATTAATTTCAAAGCCACGAGGGGATTCCCCTCGTGGCTTTTACGATTCTGTTTGGGAATTTTATTTTAGTCTTCCTAATTATCGACTTTTTGTGATAAAGACGTTTCGAGATGGCGCACAGGTATCGCAAATATTATTCCAAATCCCGGCGTGATCCTGAGTTCGCGCGGGATGTGCCCAAGCGTGGATTGATTGGCAAGCCGACCTGGTTTGTCTTTGGAGTCTTTGTTCTCGTGGTTTCTCTTTCCTTTATTATTCCGGCAATTCCGCAATATCAGAAGTTGCAGGATATCGAGAACGAGCTTGCGGATGCTGAAACGCAGGAGCAGGAGTTGCTTGAGAAGAAAAAGCAGTTCCGTGCCGAATCTGATGCGCTTCAGAATAACCGCCGTTACCTCGAAGACCGGGCCCGCGACCGCCTTCGCTATTACCGCGAAGGGGAAACAATTTTTCAACTCGAGCGCTAGATCGTCATCGAGTTGAACCCGCCATCGACGACTACTTCGGTGCCGGTGATGAATCCACCTGCTGCGTTTGAGGCG
>JAKMEV010000318.1:0-15336 GCA_022425785.1 Akkermansiaceae bacterium
GAATACTGGAAAACCGGGAATGTCCTTTAAACCGGATTTACCGGCGATTTCGGCGCAATAACACCAGCCCACCCAATGAGAGGAGCAATGCACTCCCAGGTTCCGGAATCGAATTGGTCGCGTGAGCATTGATCTGAGCGGGCGTGAGCACCGAATCGTAGATTGCCACTTCATCGAGAAGCCCGTCGTATGGGCGATAGCCTGCGTCACCGCTATTAGGGCGCGCGGCACCAATCGTCAGGTTGGGAGCTGCACCGAATCCTCCCGTACCGTTGAAAGTGATCCCATTGGTGAGCGAAGTGTTCGAGTCTACGAGCGCCCCATCGACGTAAAGCGTGAGAGCGCCAGCGGTGGTGCTGCCGGTCATCACGACGTGGTGCCACTCATTCGCAGCAAGGGAAGAAGCCACAGCGTCGCGGGTCGTTCCCGGGTTGCCTTGGTGGATCAAGCCGACACTGCCTCCAGGGACGCCCTGGCTCCCTCCTTCGGCACCGATACCGATCAGAATATCATCGTTCCAGCCACCCTGATCGCTGGAGAGAAAATTGGACGCGCTTGTTTTTGCCGAGTCATAGTTCACCCACGCCTCCACGGTCCACTCGGTCAGTGAACTCGTCAATGCAGACGCCGATCCGATGAAGCCGCCGCCAAAGTCAAAGGCGGTCCCGCCCTGGGCAAAGCTCGCCTGGCCGACAGTCACCGATCCACCCGTTGTGTTGAAAGTTCCGGTATAAGTCGCGCCCGTAATGGCGGAGTTGGCTGCGGTGGTTCCGCTGGTCTCATCAAACTCGTAATAGACGATGGGATTGTCGCCGAGGATCAGGTTACGGTAGGCGGTCGTGGCGGCAGATGCTGGATTCAAGGAGAGGCACACGATCCCGGCCACGATGGCGGCGGCGGAGCGTGAACCGGTCAACTTAAGATCCTTCAATGGTGTTTTAAAGGTGGATTGCTTACTAAATTTCATTTCTCTGAGGTTTTCTATAAGGGTTGAATATCCGAACCGGGTAGGGGTGGCGATTTCCTTGGGATACCAAGCAGAGGGTCGAAACGTTACAATCTTATACCAAGAGACTTTGTCGCGAGCTTCACCGCCAAGAAGGCACAAGCCAATTAGCGAGCGAGAGCGCGGATCTCGTTCGACCACAACGGGCGATCATAGATGCGCACATCATCGATCAAGCCGCCGAAGAAGCGGTCATCGACGTCAGTAATATCAGGAGTTCTGCCGATCGTCCCCAGACTCCAATCCAAGGCACCGTCGCCCACGATGGAAATGTCGGTCGGCGAACCCTGCGCCACCCCGTTGACATAGGTGACCGCCTTGTTGTTCACCCGGTCATAGGTGATGGCGACGTGCGTCCATACTCCGTCAACCACGGCGGTGTCCCCTATCACCTGAACCTGATTCTTATCCCCGGTTTCGCCTTCAATATAGCCAGTCACAAATCCGGTCGAATCACTGATCCCGAGCGATACCACCGGATGATCACCGCTGGCACCAAGACCAACGATATAGGCGTGACGGTCCCCGGCGGAGCCGTCCGGATTCCGCTTGATCCAAGCGGTGAGTGTTGCTCCACGATGCTTCCGCAGAGTTGGGATCTCTCTGACGGCATCGATGTCGACCGCATCCCCCCTTGAGCCAAGACCGGAAAGACCGGAAAGCGAAATGACATTTCCCCGCTCTTCATCGGTAACAATTTTCGCACTTCCTTCGAGGTGCCCCGAGTGCCCGTTCCCCGATGAGTCAGGGGTGGCACCAACCGAATAGGTCTCAAACTCCCAATGCCCTACCAGACCATCGTTCATTGGGAGGGCAACCGTAAACCGATTGGCATCGTATGTAATCTCGTGAAGCTTGCCCAATGCGTCTACCCGCCGTGCCTCGCCTTCCTGCAGAGTCTGCGCTTCGACGCCCTCGACACGAGAGGTCACCTCGACCGCGCCCCGGGTAACATGCACCTCGTGGGCCTCCCCCGCTAAGGCGTCGATGCCAAAAGCCGTCCCGAGATCGATGACCGTAAGTTGTTCGGTTTCGACAGAAAATCCGACCGCCTCCTCCGGAACCTCGAACCAGGCGACGCCCCCACCGAGCGCAACCCGATCTCCGGCCAATACCCGTATGTCGCAGGGCGCCTCGACCACCACCCGCACTCCCGATTGAAAGACCCCTTCCACTGTCCCTCTCTGCACAAGCAGCCTGGAGCCAACAGCCAGCTCCTGACCCTCGGGAACCTCTTCGCCATCCACGACCTCATGCGTTAGAGTAAAGAGCGAGCCTGGTGAGGTGCGAAAGCTGGCGATCGGCGCATCCGGAACCTTCATCAGCGACAAGACAACCACCGAGACGAGCACGATCGCGGCGGTTGCACTGAGGGCGATTTTCACGATGCGCCGGCGCTGGCGGGCCATAACCCGCTCGATCGGGACAATCTTCGTATTCGCGATGGCCGCACGCGACTCGTCCCGGATCTCCAGGGCCGAGTGCAGGCGTGCCAGTTTTTGATAACTCCCGCGCGACTCGGCATTCGCCAGCAGCTCCTCCTCGAGTACAGTGACTCCCTCGACAGGAAGCTCGCCGTCGAGCATCTTCAAAATCTTCGACTCCAATTCTGACAAGTTCATGCGGGTCGACTGGAAAGAGTGAGTTCAATACATTGCTTGAGACCCGCGCGGATGCGGTGTAACGCGACGCGCAGGCTGCCGGGTGAGCTGCCAATCTGTTCCGCCTGTTGCTCAAGCGACCTGCCTGGTGTGTAACGGGCCTCGACCAGTTGGCGCTGCTCTTCCGACAGTTTGGAAATGCAAGCATCGAGCGCGGCCATTACTTCCTCATCTGATTCCTCCAGAGGATCCATCTCAGCCAACACATCGACCATTTTCTCAGTAAACACAAGCCGGTGATCGCGGATAGTACGATCGCGCTGATGCATAACCTCGTAACGCGCGACCTTAAACGCCCAGGCCAGGAAATTCGAGCCAAGCTCAAACTTATGACGCTTTTGCCAAAGCACGGCATTCGTCTCCTGCAGGACATCGGCAACGTCCGGACTCCCTGGCATCAGCGAAATGATGAAGGCGCGCAGGCTCCCCTGATTTTTGGTCATCAGCTTGACATAGACCTGCAACTCGGCGGGATCGTCTTTCTTTCTGAATGGCATCGTCGGGGCAAAGCGTCGGCTGGTTTCATTAGAAACCGAGCAAGACGCCCGAACGTTACAGCTTATATCACTTTTTTAGATCCGCAGTGCTTCGCTCCAGCCCAGTGAGGAGAGTGCAGCCCCGTAGCGCAGGCAACCAGCACCGGACATGCGAGACTGGACGGTGATAGGGTTCCCCAGCGACCCAATCAGGACGGGAGCAATTGCGGAATCCAAGATTGTGATGTCACCGGTGGGAACGCAGAGATTCTATTACCGCGTCATCTTGCGATAACGAAAACGGTTGAGATTTCCAATTCAAGCTCTTCCACAACAGCTCTTGAGCTACGACGACGCGATGGATTATTCGTCGCTGTCTGGTTTACCGAGTTCCCAGTCCTTCATATCAGCCGGCACCGGGTAATCTTCGGTTTCTACCGGGTGGATCCCATAGACCGCTGGGGTCGGTGGCTCGCGCTCGTCGATGATCGAACGAATAATTACCTCTTTGGGTCGGTCAATTGGCGGCAAATCAGTTTTCCAATCTTCCGGCCATGCCCCGGCCTCGCTCTTCTCCAGGACCAGATTCATCCACTGTTGTCGAAGCCCGCCCCACGACTCACTCTGTTCTCCGCTCTCGAGGATCCCCTCGAACGGACGAAGTTCCACATAGACAGTGCGGCGGACCCCGTCCGAACGCTTTGGTTGAGATCCGTGCAGAATCATCATGTCCTGGATCAGAATATCCCCCGCCTTCGCCGGGAGCTCGACTACCCCGGGGATTTCCCAGCCGTGCTCTCCCGAAATTTTTTCAATATCGACCAGATCAAGTTGCGTGCCCGAGACGTAGCGCAGGCAACCATCGCCAGCTGGTGCATCATCAAGATAGATTCCCACATTCAAGTAAGGATACCCCCGCGGATGCGGAGCGCCCTGGTGCCACTTGATAACAGGATGGGGATGTTGGTGCTTGTAGAGGATGTCCATTTGCAATGGGACAGTGCCACGACCAGAGATCTGCCTTGAGACTGCCATCATCGCCGGACATGCGAGCAGATCCAGACAACCATCACTATCGACTCCGAGGACGTCGTCGTAACGCATCAGCCGAGGGCCGACCGGATCTTCGATCACGCAGGCTCCATGAATCTGCTCGCCTTTCTGGTTTGCGTCGAGCGCGTCCTGCTCCAGTCGTGCCGCCAATTCCTGCCAATGCTTCAGCAGCGATTCCGGGACGACGTTCTTCAAACGTAAGTATCCATGCTCGGCAAACGATGCCAGTTGTTCTTCAGATAGTGTGTAGTGATTCATTTTATGAGTAGTGATAGCCGGAACAAGCGCCAATTTTTTTTGTTAAGCATCCCCTGTTCATTCCTGCCCATCTGCTGTCGGATCGGCTCCATCTGTGTCCAGCCCAGATTCGCCGTTGGATTGGTCTGCCACGCACGTTTTTAAGGTATCGCCTGTCCGGCAGGCCGGGGAGGCGGTCAGAGAAATAACCACACCAAATCAATCCTTGGCATCACAGGAATGAGAACTACGGTCTTGAACCAACGCTTCACCTCATCCCTCTCTCCATAAGGCTCTCTAGCGGCCATCAAAAATCAACTCTCCAGACAAATCCAGACCTCCAAGCGCTGGACGATTACAAAAAAACAAACCCCAAACCAATTAACTATTATGACTCCTAAGAAAAACGGCTGCGGATTTCTCATCATCGCGCTCGCCCTCCTCGTCATCGGCGGAATCATCGCTGGAATCCTCCTCGCAAGCGCTGCCTCCACCGGCAAAGAATTTTTCGAGAACATCAATGAAGGCGAATCCTTCGTGACGCCCGCTTCACTGGATTACACCTCGGAAACAAACGAAGAAGTAACAGTCTGGCTCACCAGCGACAGCGCACCCGCTGCCGATACAATTAAAATTGAATTTACTGATGCAGCATCCGGCGAAACATCAGTGGCCACTACCTCCGGAACCACCAGCTCGATGGGGAACCAGCATCTGGTCGCCACCTTCAGTGTCGCCAAAGGTAGCACCTATCAGGTCAAAGCTACGGGTGTCGCAGACGGACAAACTCTCAATGTGTCTGGAATCGATTCCTCAGCGGCAATGTCAATGCTGGGCAAGGGCTTTGGAGCCTTTGCCGCCTTTGGAGTCTGCGCCTTGCTCGCCCTGATTCTTGGGATCATCGGACTGGTCAAATACTTTGGTTCGAAGAATGCAAGCCCCGCGCCACCAGCGGCGTGACCGGAACTCATCCTTTTTGTCAAGACAGCCATCCCCTCTCCTGGGCTGGCTGTTTTTATTTGCTGCTGAAGTTCAAGGATGGACTCTGGGGCAAGTAGCCAGCTCATACAAAGGTTCCTTCTCCCCCGTTCGCTTTCCTCAACGGCAAGCTTGAACGACACCACAAAAAGCATCATCCGGGAAATCCACAGAGCGATTCAGAGATAGCTCATAGAACTGGAGTTGTTGATCGACGGAAGCTGAAGCGCTCCATAGGCTTCCTCAATGAGGTCCTCACCTATTCCCCTTGCCGCTGCCTCGGGTTCCACCGGAATCTTCCGCGTCAGCCTTTTGCTGGCCTCGTGTGTGCCGGTTGCCCAGGCGGAGTTCAGTGCCTACAACGACATCGCCTCTGGACCGGCCACCCATCCCAACACGACATTGTATGCGCCCAGTGCAACCAGCAGCGGGTTGATGAAAGACATCGATACCGGTGCGAACACCTCGGCCACTCTCACTGTGACCCAATCTGGCGTGAACTATGAAAGCTCCACGGCTATTCCCTCTGTGGGAACCGATGCGGATAATATCTTCGGCGGTTTCGTCGATTTCAGCAGTGGCAACCCGCACAGTCTTGCGGTCAATGGGACCGACTTCTTCACCTATGCCTTTTCCGGATTGGACGCGGCCAGCAAGTATGAGTTTGCCGGCACAGCCTGCCGCGGCAATTACGACGAACGATGGACACTCGTGCGCATCACAGGAGCGGAGGCGTTCACTGCAGCGCACAGCTCGGGCCTCGGGATCGTCACCGCTGGTTTGGCCGCCAACGAGGTGGCTATCTGGACTGGAGCCAACCACCTCGCCAACCAAGGATTCGTTGTGCAGTGGACCGACATCGATCCGGGAGCGGACGGGACATTTCAGGTCGAATCGCGCCAATACACCGGACCGACCCCTGGTGTAGGCACGGGCACCGCTGGGGGCTCAAAAGGCTACGCGCTTAATGGCATTCGACTCAAAGAATCATTCATCGTCGGCCAACCGACTGTCATCAACACTCCGGCCTCAAGCATCACGACCTCCGGCGCAAGCATCGGCGGCGAGGTCACTGACATCGGTATTGATACGCCAACGATCACGCTCTACTGGGGCGATGACGATGCCGGCGGCCTTGCTGCGAATTGGGATCAATCAATCTCGCTCGGCCCCAAAAGCGACGCATTTATCCAAGTGCTGAGCGGACTCACCCCAGCACAGGATTATTATTTTCGGGCCTTCGCCCAAAACACCGCCGCCGGAGTCTGGGCCTCGCCAACGCAAACTTTTCAAACCCTCGCCCTGCCTCCGGCGATTGAAAACATTGCTGCCACAAACCTTCTCGGCACGAGCGCAGAAATCGGAGCTAATGTTACCGTGACCGGAGGCAACCCGCCAGTGGTCACTCTTTTCTATGGCACGGGCGACGGCGACACGAATCCCGGGAACTGGACTGGCTCACTCGACTTGGGTGAGCAAGCGGGCTCGGCGAGCAGTCCTATTTCCGGACTCACTCCAAACACGCAATACTACTTCCGCGCTCGTGCGGTGAATTCCGGGGGGACGGTTTGGGCTAGCTCAACGGCCACATTTGCCACTCCTCAGGTGACGCTTGCACAGCTCACAAATCAAAACGCCACTGGCGTTACCGGAATCTCCGCGGTCTTGCGCGGCGAGGTCACCAACGTGGGTTTTGATCCGCCATCGGTCACCATTTACTACGGTCGCACCGACGGGGGTAACTCCACCGGCGCATGGGAATCATTCGTGCAAATTGGAACCCAGAGCGGCGCTTTCAGCCGCTTCGTCGGTAACCTCGAGTCCGAATCAATCTACTACTTCCGTGCGATCGCCAGCAATGCCGCTGGCGATCAATGGGCCGCTCCCACGCTCTCCTTCGTCACGCCTGTCTACATTCCACCGACCATCGTGATCAACGAAATCCACTACGATGAGGACGACAAAACCGTGCCCGCCGAATTTATCGAATTGGTTAACGTCAGCGCTTCGCCAGTCAGCCTAGTTGGCTGGGAGCTCGAAGGAGGCGTCCGTTACACCTTCGGGGTCGGAGCCTCGATCCCGGCAAACAGTTTCCTCGTTATCGCCGAAGATCCGGCCACGGTGCAGTCGAAATTCGGACAGGCTGGAGGCCTCGGCCCGTGGTCGGGAAGTCTGAAGAATAGCGGTGAGACGATCACCTTGAGCGACTCGAATGGTAACGAGATCGACAGAGTTGATTACAAACTTGGATTCCCGTGGCCCACCGTCGGTGATTCCATCAGCAACGTCAGCCCATCGATCCAACTCATCAATCCCGGGTTTGACAACGAAGTCGGAGGGACCTGGCGATCGGCTGCGCCTACGCCAGGAATACAAAATTCGAGCTTCGCATCGAACGCACCGCCAAGCATCCGCCAAGTCGACTATTCCCCCATCGGCCGCGTCATGGAAACAGACAAGACGATCCTACCGGGCGAAGAGGTCCGTATCACCGCCAAGGTCACCGACCCCGATGGCGTGGAAAGCGTCAGCCTCGACTACCAGCTGGTGAACCCCGGCGACTACATTGACATCGACGACCCACGTTACAATTCGGGTTGGGCCAGCCTGACACTCAACGACAACGGCACCAGCGGCGACGAGTTTGCCGGCGATGACATTTACTCTGCTACGATCCCCGCTGCACTGAACACGCATCGTCGCATGATCCGCTTCCGCATCGAGGCCACCGACACCGCAGCCAACAACCACCAGGTGCCCTACCCCGACGACCCGGTTCCAAACTTTGCTTACTTCGTCTACGGAACGATGCCAACTTGGACCGCGAGCGATCGGCCCGGTGTCTCGCCCTCGGTCACTTACGATTTTTCAACAATGGAGCCAGTTGCGGTTTACCAGCTACTGACAACGAGAAGCGACCACGAAGATTCGCAGCATATTCCGAGCTCGACCAGCGGGACCTACGGTGGAAGTGATTACCTCTGGGATGGCGCTCTCGTTTATGAAGGTAGGGTTTACGATCACATCCGTTACCGCGCACGGGGCGGTGTTTGGAGATACGCTATGGGGAAAAACATGTGGAAATTCGACTTCAACCGTGGCCACCGATTCGCGGCGCGCGATGATCAGGGGAAAAAATACAAGGCCGAATGGAACAAGCTCAATTTCTCTGCTTTGATCACCCAAGGTAACTTTGGCCAACGCGGTGAACAGGGTTTATTCGAAGGTGCTGGTTTTAAAAACCACAACCTCGCCGGCACCCCTGCCCCGCTGACCAACTACGCCCATTTCCGCATCATCGAAAGCGCGGATGAAAACGGCACCGATCAATTCAACAGTGATTTCCAAGGTCTCTACATGGCGATCGAACAACTCGACGGTCAATTCACCAAACAACACGATCTGCCCGATGGCTACCTCTGGAAGATCGAAGGGAATAACAATCAAAACCCGCCCAATAATCAGGGATCGTATCTCGAGTCATCGCTACCCAACGGAGACGTCGATGACTTCATCGCCGGTTACCTAAACGGCTCGCCCACCGCACAATGGTGGCACGATCATCTCGACTTGGACAGCTACTATAACTTCCGCGCCAGCGCCACCTGGGTGCACGACTACGACATCCACGCCGGAAAAAATTATTTCTTCTTCCACAACCCGGAGACTGACAAGTGGCAGGTGGTCAACTGGGACCTCGATCTCACTTGGACCACTCCCTATCGCAGCGATCCTGGTGGACCTCTCCGAGACGACGTCCTCGCCATTCCTGAGTTCCAACTCGGATACCGCAATCAGGTCAGACACTTACAGGACCTGCTTCACAATAGCGAACAACAAGGGATGCTCCTCGACGAGATCGCCCACTGGGTCCACACCCCGGGTCAGCCTTCATTGGTCGATGCCGACCGCGCGATGTGGGATTACAACCCGATCCTGGTCTCGGGTATGGTCAACAGTTCCAAAGCCGGTCACGGGCGTTTCTACGACGCCGCCACAACTCCACCCGACAGCTTCCCGGGAATGGTCGCCAAACTGAAATCTTATGTCTCAGGCCGCGAATCCTTCATGACATCGACCTACCTGAATGCAGACGAAGCGAATATCCCGACCCGCCCAACGATCTCTTATACGGGAGGCGCCGGATTCCCCACCAGCGAACTCAGCTTCACCTCTTCGGCCTTCACCGGCACGGGCGGGGCCACCTTCACCGCCCAGCAATGGCGTATCGCCGAGGTCACATTGCCCGAAGACCCGCGATTCGATCCGACTGATCCGGCTTACGATCACTACCTCGAACGCAAATACGAAATCGAAGCCGACTGGGAGTCCGGCGACATCCCCACCACTGACTACGCCGTCACCATCCCGCCCGTCGCCGTGCGCCCCGGCAACCTCTATCGCGTCCGCACCAAAATGAGGGATTCGCTGGGACGCTGGAGCCACTGGTCACAAGCGGTCGAGTTCACGGCTTCGCAACCTGACATTTCCGACTTCACTGACCACCTGCGCCTCACCGAAATCATGTATCACCCGGCTGAGCCCACCGGCGCCGAGACCAGCGTCTCCACCAATCGAGACGACTACGAATATATCGAACTGAAAAACGTCGGCAGCAGCTCGCTCGATCTGCACAACGTCCGATTTACCAAGGGTGTCGATTTCGACTTTGACGGGAGCGCGGTCGAAACGCTCGGGGCTGGCGAGTATGTCCTGGTCGTAAAAAATATCGCGGCCTTTGAAGCTCGCTACGGCACGGACTTGCCCATCGCAGGTGAGTTCGAAGGAAACAACCTAAGTAATGGCGGTGAGCAGCTGAAACTCTCGTTCGGTGCCGGAATCGCGATCCACGATATCGACGAGTATGATGACAAGGCTCCGTGGCCAATTGCGGCTGATGGCAGCGGTCCAAGCCTGACCTTGATCGCCCCTGATTCCATCCCCGGACCGGATCACAACCTCGCTACAAACTGGCGTGCCAGCTCGGCGACCGGCGGCAGCCCCGGCTCGGATGAAGCAGGAACGGACTACAGCGATTGGCGCAGCGCGAATGGAATTATCGATGATCTCGGCGACGGAGACGGCGATGACATCCCCAACCTTCTCGAATTCGCCCTGGCAAGTGACCACACCTCACCGAGTTCCTCCGATCTTCCTACGGCGCAGATCGAAACGTTCAATACCGGCGGTCTCGATAGAGACTACCTAACCCTGACTTTCCGCCATCGCCCGGGAGCGGCTGACTTAAACTACCTCGTCGAGTTCTCTGACAATTTGAACAGCTGGACCACCAATGGCGTCTTCGTCCGCTCTGCCCCGGCAGAAGAAGGCGTCACTCTGGAAACCTGGCGCTCGGCCCTCCCCGTGACCGACAAGGAGCACAACTTCGGACGCCTGCGAATCGAATTGCAATAGCCGACACTGTTTGTCTGATTTTTCCCCAGCCGCAGCGACAGGCGGCGAACAGACAATCGAGAACAACCGTCAACCCGGCCTTTTAAGGCCGACTCGCTCCCCTCGCCCTACTTTTTTATCGGACTACCAGTTCGATCTTGCTCCCGGTTACGGAGGCACCTACTAAAAACATCCCAGTATTCACTCAGCATGACTGGTCCGGCTTTTAATTCCTATCTCTGGCGACGGGCGAAAAACAAGAACCCACCCAAAATCGAGAGCAAGGCACCGGAAGGTTCTGGAATAATGGCACTTCCTTCAAGGAGACGCACGTAATCGATTTCGAACGACCGGCCTGCGGCGGCATCGCCGTCGGCCAGTGGGTCGAGCCTCAAGAGATTCAAATTTCCGTCCCAGGCGGCTTCGTCAGCCATATTTATGCGATAGGTGTGAAGATTTCCGTCACGGATCAACTCATTGACCAAGCGTACGCTCTGGCCACCGGCAGGTCCGGGAAAGGTATCGGTGCCCCAGAAAATTTCCATTCTCGTCGTCGACAGCGGATCGAGTGCAATGCGTATCTCAAGAGTATCGTAGATGTTAGTGTCCGCACTAAAACCACCTCGTTGAAGGACAGGATCGTTGCCGGCGGTCAAAGCACTGAAGGTGCTACCGCTAGTTACATTGTTAAGAATGCCTGCATTGAGGGTCCATCCATCGAGAGCGCCATCGTGATCAAACTCGCCGAGTCCGATCGTGCGGACTCTGTCGAGCATGACATAGTCGTAGTCAAATCGCTCGACTGCGGCGGTTCCAACCCCGAGAGGATCAATACGCAAACCTGTTCCGCTGACGCCAGGTGCCACATTGGCGAAGGCCAGTTGACTCTCAGCGAAGGCAGTTGTTGTAGAATAGCCAACAACGGTTGGCCCCGCTGCTGGCCGAGGAAAAACCTGGCTGGCGCCACCCACTGTTCCCCGGGTATTGACTCGAAAATAAGGATGCGAAGTGCTGTTGGTGATCTACCCAAAAATCTCCGTAACCGGACCGGCCTCCTCCTTGTCGGGGCCAGCCATGCGGAAGGGGCGATTACTGGGAGACTTGATGACTTTGGTGTGATCGATCCCCAAGCTAAAGGCGATGGTGGAATTCAGCTCGTGGAAGGTGACGGGATTTTCGATCACCTTGCGGGCGTGTTCGTCGGTCTTTCCGTAAGTGATCCCGCCTTTCACCCCGCCACCGGCGAGGAGACTGGTAAACGCCCCGGGGTGGGGGCTTCGTCCGTTGCGATGCTCTTTCTGAATCTCCGGCGTCCGGCCAAATTCCGTCGTCAACACAACGAGGGTGGATTCCAAGAGACCGCGCTCTTTGAGGTCGGTAATGAGAGAGCTATAGGCTGAGTCGAGCAACTGACAGCGGGCTTGCACTCCGGTGAAGTTGTCGTAGTGGGTATCCCACTCTCCGAGGGTAACCTCGACAAATCGCACGCCGTGTTCAACGAGTCTTCGAGCGAGAAGACAACCTTGTCCGAAGGTATGACGACCGTATCGATTTCGAAGAGCGGGCTTCTCCCTGGTCAAATCGAAGGCGGCGAGATCTTCGCTCTTCATGACGCGCACCGCTTCATCGAAGAGAGTTTCGAAATTTTTGGCATTCGGCGAGGGATTCTCTTGATGGAAGCGCCTATTCACGGCATCAGCCAGACTGAGGCGTCGTTCAAAATCCTCTTCACTCACGGAAGGATGTCGGCTTGTTCCCTCCAATCCCTTCTCAGGATTGGTGACAACGGCCGGAGCGAATTTCGCTCCCATCCAACCGGCGCCAATCATATTGGCGGGACTGTTCACCGCGATGTATCCGGGCAGGGTGTTATTTTCAGAGCCCTTCATTCGCGTGACCCAACTCCCAACCGCAGGATGAACGATGGTGCCCAGCTGATTGTAGCCCTTATGGAGAAGATAGCTGGCCTGGTCGTGATCGCCCTGCTTCGACTGCATCGATTGAATGGTGCAAACATCCCGCATCACCTTTGCCGTCTCGGGAAGATAGCTCGCGATCTGAAGTCCGTCGGCGGTCGTCGGAATTCCTTTCACCGGTCCCTGAACATCCTGACCGGGTTTGAGGTCGAAGGTATCGAGGTGACTCATGCCGCCTGCCATGTTGAGGAAAATGACATTGGTGGCAGGATTTTTCCGCCGTGCCGCTACTTTCTCACCAAAGGCTTGCGAAGCTAGGCTTCCTCCAAGCATGGGTGCCAAACTGACACCGAGAAACTTGCGGGAGGCATCACGAAGAAATTCACGACGGGAGAATTCGTCGCCGAAGTTGGAAGTTGGATTCATTAGTAAATAAAGAGAAATTCAGGGGTGCAGACGAGAGCGGAGACAATATTGGCAAATCCCTTCCCCTCCCCATCGTCGAGTTCCTTGGCGCACAAGGCTCGCTCTTCGTCGGTGGGTTGGCGAGTCAGAACGGATTGAAAAAGAAGAGCTCCCTTTTCCGCATTCGTTTCCTTTCTATGGAGGATTTTTCGAATCGCGATACCTTTTGGAGTAGTCACTATTTTTTGGGTGGCTCCGTTGAGCATTTGGAGGGTCTGAGTAAGGCTGCCTTCGTTGGTGGCTCCGTCGATGCTAATTCGATCGGACTGACCAAACTTCTGAAGGAAATGATTGGGCAAGGCCGGGCTCGGCAATTCGGAGGCCCGGGCGATTCCTTGAATCGCAGAAGTCATGAGGCGGCCGTGTCCCGCGATGTAGGTCGGCGGTCGTGGTGCGGGTGCTTTGGGCCCGGTTCCATCGCGCGCTTCCTTGTATTTCATAATGACCCATTCCTGGTATTCCTTGATCGTCTTGAAGGAGTGGACTTTCTTAATGATGTCTTCGAGGCGACCGATGTAACGCCCGTGAATATAGAGTAGCTCCATGTCCTCGATTCGCTGCGCTGATTCCGGGTCCTCCAATACAAGGGTGATTAACGAATCCCAAATTTGCTCCGCGCTCATTCGTTCGATCGGTCGCCCCATCAATCCGTGAAAGGAGGCCTCCATATCAGGTGCGGATTTCACCGCAAATGCCTTGGTCAGCATGAGGGTTTGCTGGAAAGCGCGAAGGTCGTAGTCGTAATCCGCCATCAACTTCATCAGACCGCTGCTCAGGGCGCCTGTGAGAGGATCTTTGGGATCGAGAAATTCTTCGTTATCTTCCTTGTGAAGTTTTGCACCCATAACCCGCTGCCACATCCTTGCCGCGATGGAACCGGCGAAGGAGGGGTTCTCGTCACCCACCACCCAGGCGGCGAATTGCTCGAGGCTGTCCGGATTTACTTTCTTGGCATCAAGACGCACCTTGCCGCCGAAGGGAGTGCGCCCTTCCACCATCTCGCCGGGGTCTCCGTCAGGGTATTGGTAATCATCGGGAAGCTTGATCCTCCCGGTGCCCTTGCCGGGTTCGATGCCACTGGAGGCATACTGCCCGATGGCATCACTGAAAAAGTGCAAATGGTGAAGCCCCTTGGCATTAAATTTCTTCTCCGAGGACATATTCACAAACCTCCCCCTCCCCTTTAAAAAATCGAGACGTCCATAGTTGCTCTTGCCGTGGGTGAAGGCGGCGAGATTAAAGAAGTCGATCCGCTCCCAGGCTGAACCAGGATCGTCGTGACATTGAGCACATTCCATCCGCATTCCGAGGAAGGCCCGCATCGTGTTGGCGGAGTTGTCGAGAGGCATGCCAATGTCTCGGGTGTAGTAATGAGAGGCGCCCGAACCTAGCCAGCCATTGCCCCGACTTGAAAGCAACTCGACCGTCATGGCCTTCCAGCTTTTGTTCTCGCGCACCGATTGCCGGGTCCAATTAATCAAGGGAGTATTCGAACTGAAATACCCGCCCTGTAATTTCACCTCGTTGAGTCGCAGGTGATTACAAAACCAATTGTTCATGTGGCTCTGGTAGCCTTTCGATTGGTAAAGGCGGGCCACGAGGCGGCTTCGTTTGTCAGCGGAAGCGTCCTTCGCAAACTCCTGAATTTCAACGAGCGTTGGAATTCGGCCAATCGCGACCAATGAGGCCCTCCGAAGAAAGGTCGCGTCATCGACGGAAGGAGGAGCGGCCTTATCGTCCTCTTTGAGAACAACATCGATCAATTCATCGAGGCGCGCGGCCTCTTCACTCATCCTCTCGGGAGCGATCTCTTCAGCAAAAATCACAGGAGCAAATAGCGCCGCCAGGCTGACCACCGAAAAGAAACGAATCATGTGGAGGGCGTTACGAAAAGACATCAGGTGATTTTTCAGGATTCGAACACAAAATATCCGAAGCAACGACAGGAATAAATGGCTTCGCAGCTTGATCGCAACTCAGCTAGTCTCACCGGCATGAGAAACCGTCTCGCCGCGATCGCCCTCCTGATGGGAGGAGGCTCCGGTTTTTCAATCGAACCTCACCCAGACGCGGCTCCCAACACCCACGCGCCGGGCGAGGTCGACATCCCAAGAAACGTGCAGTTCATCGTCGCAGCCACCAAGACTCTT
>JAKMEV010000321.1:0-5378 GCA_022425785.1 Akkermansiaceae bacterium
CCTTTTGTTGCAATAAGAGCGCAACATATTCGCAATAAGAGCGCATTTTCACCGCAATCTCACCAAAATATGCCATCGTCAGGGGAACCTTCCCGCCTGCATGTTCCAGCCCAACTTCCAAATCACCCCATCAGCCACTCAAGCTTTGATGGATATCGAGGTCTCTCGGCAAGCCGTCTCCTCACTCCCTGTCACTGCGCAGCTCCTCACTTCTCTCAGACAATCAGCCCGCCTCACTTCGACCCACTACTCCACTCAGATCGAGGGAAATCGACTCACTGAGCAAGAAGTCGCCTTCGTCGCAAAGGGCGGCACCTTCCCAAATCGCAAACGCGATGAAACTGAGGTGAAAAACTACTTCCTTGCCCTCGATTACCTCGACGAGCTTCTCAGCGACTCTTCCCCAAAACTCACTCCCGAGATTGTCCAAACAATCCACGGCTGCGTCCTCCACGGAAAACAAAAGCCGACCTCCTACCGCGATGGACAAAAAGCCACCTACGACAGCGGATCACGGAACCTCATTTATCTCCCGCCCGAATGGCGAGACGTCCCTACGCTCATTGAAGAAATGGTCGCCTGGGTAAACGAGCAACTCGCCGAGGCCAAACTGCCTGCTCCGATGATCGCCGGCATCGCCCACTACCAATTCGCAACCATCCACCCTTACTACGATGGCAATGGAAGAACGGCCCGACTCCTCACAAACTTCATTCTCCACCTCTCCGGCTACGGACTCAAAGGCATCTACTCCCTCGAAGAATACTACGCCCGGAACCTGCCAAACTACTACAAAGCCATTAGCGTCGGAGACTCACACAACTACTATGAAAGCAATCGAGCCGAAGCCGATATCAGTCACTGGGTCGAATACTTCTGCCAAGGAATGGCCGACGCCTTCGCCAACGTCCATGTCCAAGCCGAAAAGCTCGGAACGCAACCAGACCAAAGCAAGCTCCTCCGCGAACTCGACATCCGTCAAAAACGCCTCCTCGCGGCCTTCCGCGAAAGCCGTTTTCTCACCACCAAAGTGATCTCCTCCCACCTCGGAGTCTCTCCCCGAACCGCCCTCAACCTCTGCAATACCTGGGTCGAAAAAGGATTCCTAATCAAAGAAGGTGAACGAAAAAGTCGCCGCTACGAACTCGCCCCCCAGTGGGTTGAGCTGCTGTAAAAAACCGACTTCTTGAAAGCTCCTTTGCGGCGCTGCCAAACACCATTCTCTTTGGTGTCCACTTTCCTCAAGATCGGTGTAACCAGCACAACAAAATCGCCCGCTCTGAAAATGAATCCGGCGTTTCTCAAAAAGAAATAGAACAGACGCACTTCCGTTGAAGGACTGGGCACGACAATTCAGTAAAGGAGCCATGCTCAGATTTATCATTGCGGCAGTTTTTCTTCTTACGATATTCCCTTGTCAGTCGAAGGAGCGGTCGAATGTCCTCTTCATCTCGGTCGATGACTGGAATGATTGGGTGGGAGCGAATGGCGGGAATCAGGCGAAGACTCCGAACCTGGATAAGTTGATTGCTCGGGGCGTGACCTTTCGAAATGCCCATGCTTCGGCGGTATACTGCGCGCCTTCGCGAACTTCGCTCATGACGGGGCTCAATCCGACCTCAACTGGCTGCTATCATGACCAACCTCATTTTGCGCCGGGGAATGATCCGGAGTTGAAAGATCTCGCCTGGTGGTTTCGCGATAACGGATACCACACGGCTGGCGGTGGGAAGCTTTATCATCACATGCCAGGTTTCATCGACATGAGAGCTTGGAGTGAGTTTTTCCACTGGAGCGAGCACGGAAAAAAGAAAGGCTGGCATTTGGATTCATGGGGGGAGGGGGCTCCCTTGCCCGCGGAGTTGCCTTCGAGTGGGATTGCGAAGTTCTTGTTAGCGCAGGAAAAGAAGCGCTCGCCGGATAAGACACCAAAGAAGCTGAACTCGCACATGGAGTGGGCGGTCTTGCCAGACAAAGACGAACCCAAGATGGCGGATACGATTTGCACGGAATGGGCCGCGGATTTTTTGAAAACCTACGATGGCGAGAAGCCCTTCTTCCTCGGGTTTGGTCTCTACGCTCCGCACAAGCCGAACTTTGTCCCGCAGAAGTATTTTAAGATGAATCCTCTTGCCGGGATTGCCCAACCCAAGATGCATCCCGGAGATCTCGACGACCTTCCTCCGGCGCTGAGAAAGAAAATGCTCAGCCGCAAAAATCGCATCGATTCTCCGCTGCGAAAATTGAAGGAAGGTAAGAAAGCCGTCCGGGGATATTTGGCGGCGCTCTCCTATGCTGATGCCATGGTTGGCCGTGTCCTCGATGCGCTTGCGGAAAGTCCGTATGCAGAAAATACCGTGATCGTTCTTTGGTCGGATAATGGCTATCATCTCGGGGAGAAGGGATGTTGGGCCAAGCATACTCTTTGGGAGCGGACTTCGAACGTGCCCTTCATTTGGGCCGGAAAAGGAATTGCGAAAGGCAAGGTGGTCGATACCACGGTGAGCCTTCTCGATACCTACCCGACGCTTCTTGAGCTGTGCGGGTTGCCAAAGAATTCCGGCAACGAAGGTCACTCGCTCGCTGGTATTCTTGCCGACCCCTCTTCCGCAAAAGATCGCACTGTGCTTCAAGTCGACGGACCTGAGCAATTTGCCCTGATCAATCAGGAGTGGCGCTATGTGAGAACTACCGGCGGCGAAGAACAACTCTACCATGTGAAGTCCGATCCCGAGGAGCACACTAATCTTGCGGAGAAGGCGGAGCATCGGGAAGGAATCGTGGCCTTCGCGAAGCAACTTCCGAAGTCGCCTCATGCGGCCGGGCCACGGCCTCCGCAATTGAATCTCAGGATAAAGGGAGACGAGTTCGAGTGGCTGCCGGGACCCAGAAGGAAAGGGAAGGGCAAGAAGTAGCATTGGTCATGTGCTGTTCTGGGTGATGGAATTAGCTAGAATAGCGATCTAGTCGAAGGACCTTGGCGATTCGCTGTTGGCGATTCGCTTTTAGCTTTTTCTCTGTGGAGATCGAGCTATTCGCTAAAAGCCAAATGCTAATAGCCGACGTCGTGGGCCTTATCGTTGCCTGGTTTTCCTGGCCTGGTTGAATCGAGGTGTTGTTTGATGAAATGAGTGTTCTTCTGGCGACGGAGTTGCTAGATCAGCTCCATGCACATGACGAGAATTACGCTGATCATACTGGGGCTTGGATCACACTTGTTTAGCCAGGAGTGGAAGAAGCATACGGTTTATCCTGCTGGGAAGGGCGGGGTCAATGGAGTCTCAGCGAGTGACTTCGATAAGGATGGTGAGATTGATGTCATTTCTTCGGTTGGTGGGCAGGTGATTGTCTTGAAGGGCCCGGATTGGAAGGAGTATTCGGTGCACCAGTTTGTGGAGGGGCTTTCCCGGAATAAGCCTCGAGGAGCATGTATTCATAGCTGCTTGATGGATGTCGATGGTGATGGCGATATGGATTTCATTGGCTCTAACCAAACCGTTTTCTGGTTGGAGTGTCCCAAGGATCCGTTTTCAGGAAAGCCGTGGAAATATCGAACGGTGGATGATGAAATTCTCGGAACACATTGCGTGATCACCGGCGATGTCAATCGTGATGGGAAGTTGGATTTGATTGCCAATTCATTTCGGGAGCCGAACGCGACGAAGTTTTATAATTCCATCGTGTGGTTGGAAGTGCCGGAGAAGCCGCATGAGGCTAAGAGCTGGAAGCGTCATGTCTTCGCCGACAAGGATGCGCCGGGCGGTTCGCACTACATGGGTTTTGGCGATGTCAACGGCGATGGGCGACCGGACATTGCGGCCGGGGCTAAGGGGACCCAGGGATTTGTCAGAGGGCAATGGTTTGCCTGGTGGGAGCAAGGGGAAGATGCCACGAAGCCCTGGAAGAAGCATGTTCTCGCAAGCGATGAAGAAGGCGCGTCGAACATCATGCCGGGTGATTTCAATGATGACGGCAAGATGGATTACTTCGCGACCCGGGGGCACGGAATGGGCGTGCTTTGGTTCAAAGGACCCGAGTTTAAACAGATTGAAATCGATCCTGAAATTGCCTATCCGCACAGTCTTGATGTTGCGGACCTTAATGGAGACGGGCATCTCGATGCCGTTAGCTGTGGGAAGGAAAAAGACGGCGTGGCCAAGTGGTATGAGAATGACGGGAAAGGAAATTTCACCTCGCATCTCATCGGGAAAGATCAGGGGAGTTATGACACCCGAACCATTGATATGGATAAGGACGGAGACCTTGATGTTCTCATCGCGGGGCACGGAAGCAAGAACGTGGTGTGGTATGAAAATCCCTTAAAGTGAGGTCCGGTCACGGGCGCTTGTGCTTCAGGAACCATTCGTAGAGTTTTGGGTTCGCGTAGGTGCGGGTGTAGGAATCGTGTCCCACTCCGGGATAAACGGTAAGCTTGGCGTTTCCCTTGGCTGCCTTAATGGCGTCGACCATCTCCCGGGATTGTTCGACTGACACCACGCGATCATCGTCTCCATGAAAGGCCCAGACGGGCAGTTTGCCAATGCTCTTGGCTGAGGCGGGATCTCCTCCGCCACAAATTGGGGCGGCTGCGGCGAAGTGATTTGCGTATTTTTCGATGGCGGCCCAGGTGCCATAGCCTCCCATACTGAGACCGGTGAGATAGACTCGCTTGGGATCGAGGTGGTAGTTGGTCAGGAGGTGAACGAGGAGGATAATGAGATCGTCCGGTTGCCAGCAGGTTTGCCAAGGGTGTTTGGAGAGGGCCTGGGGGGAGGCCACGACGAATTCAAAATCGTCCCGCTTGTCTATCAAAGGTGCGAGGCCGTTGGCTTTGACTTCTGCGACATCGCGACCGCGTCGGCTGCTGCCATGGAGGTAGATGATGAGTGGCATCGGCTTTTCTTTGCTCGCTTGCTTGTATCGTTTAGGGAGGTAGAGCCAGAAACGATCGTTAAGATTGTCGGTCCGGTCTGCCACCTCTGGAGGCAAGGTTTGAATCGTGTCGCGATCAGTCTCAGTGGCCTTAGGCTTGCCGATGGCGAAAATCACCAAGCCAGCAATGATCGAGAAAAGGGTCGGAAGCTTTAAAAGTTGTTTCTTCATTGGTCTTCCAGACTGACGCTGCATTTTGGGAGGGCTTTCATCAGTCGGGCTACTCCGCCATTGCTCACCTTGGTTTCTCCAAACCAGACTTTCCGGAGTTTCTTCATTTGGATCAAGGTGGCGATGCATTCGTCGGTGACTTTCGTTCCACGGAGGTTGAGCTCTTTGAGCGAGGGTATTCTGTGAGATGTTTGATGCCGGTGTCAGTGACTGCAGTGTCGCGCAAGCCGAGGTGCTTTAATTTTAGAAAGTAGAAATACTTCACTCTCTATTTC
>JAKMEV010000168.1:0-8462 GCA_022425785.1 Akkermansiaceae bacterium
GAGTTGCAGTCCCTTGGTGGTCGATGGGAAAGTGATCGTGACTTTAGGGAGCGAGGCGGAGAAAAATCTCGCGGCCTTAGATGTGGCGTCGGGTGAGATGGTGTGGAGATCCGGAGACTACAAATCGTCTTATGCCTCACCAGTTGTTGCTACTCTGGCCGGGAGACGGCAGATCGTTGCCGTTCAGCAGGACGCGGTGGGTGGATACGATGTAGCCAGTGGCGAAGAGTTATGGTCCTTTCCGATTGGAAACCCGCAGAGTAATTGTGCGTCACCACTCGTTGTGGGAGATACTGTCATCACGAGCAGTGGCTACGGTTATGGGACACATCGGATTCAGATCAGTGCAGTCGATGATGGCTTCGAGGCTACAGAGCTATGGTTTAGTAAAAAGCTGAAAGCCAAGTTTGCCGATATGGTGGTGAATGAGGGTTATCTTTATGGATTAAATGACGGTCGCCTGGTTTGTTTGGAGTTGAAGAGTGGTGACTTGAAATGGCGGGGTAGTAATTACGGCCACGGTCAAATCCTGGGTGTCGGGAAAAACATGATCTTGCAAGGAGAGAGAGGGTCGGTGTTTTTTCTCGAGATGACTCCGGAGGGTGAGAAGGTGACTCAAGAAATCGAGGCCTTGGACCATCGGACGTGGAATCACCCGGCGCTGGCAGGCAGGATTCTACTCATTCGCAATGACCGGGAAGCGATCGCCTTTGAATTCTAAGTGAGGCTTGAGTCTGCTATTTTTTCGGGTCGACTTCCAAGTTGAGGAGTTCGACTTTTCCAGCAAAGGAAAAGGGAGAGGTATACATGCCAACCGGTGATTCCGGGTCGGATTTAAGAGTCTGACCTTCATTCGGGTTTTGGGAAATATGCCCGAGTTTCTTACCGATGAAGAGCGGGCTGTCGTCGAGACTTAGGATGTTGATAATGATACGCCCTCGCGTGTTGAGCCCTACCGAGATTGTAAATTCCTTTTTCGGCCGGTAATGCTCGACGACGAGGGTTTCGAGTTCCTTGTTTCGACGCACCGCGAAGTGAATCTCCCCATCTTTCATGTAGAGGGAATAGCCGTGGTGGTCACCTCCATGCGAAATGATGACGCCATCTGTTTGCTTGGAGTCGGGGGTGACTTTTAAGGTGACTCCAAATGAACGATTGGTGATGTCGGGGTGTTTTTTGTAGGTGGTCTTTTTTGAGGCCTTCCGCGTGAATGGAGAATCCCGGGGAATCTTGCAGTTCCTGGCGACAGATTTTGGAAGGTGGGAGGCAAGGCGTTCACGAGTCGCTTGGTGGTCAGCGTGTTTAGCCAGGTTGTTGAATTCATGGGGGTCGGTTTCTAGATCATAGAGTTCCTGGAAACCATCGGCGTATTTGATGTAGCGATAGCGGTCGTCGGAGAGAGCATGAGACGGACTTTCCGATTTCATATCCTTGTTGAAAACAAAAGAGGTGAGGGATGGCTGTGATTTCGCAGTCGAGGGGGCTTTGAGCTGGGGAACCAGGGAGGTTCCAGTGCATTGCTCGGGAACCGGGAGTCCGGATAGTTCACAGAGGGTGGGATAGAGGTCGGTGAGGGTCGCGGGTTGTTTTGTCTTTGTTCCGTCCTTGGAAATCCCCGGGGCGTGGATGAAAAGCGGGGTGTTGGTGGTTTGATGCCAGAGCGCGAACTTTTCCCAGTTGGATTTTTCGCCAATGTGAAACCCGTGATCCGTCCAGAGGACGATGATGGTATTGTCCTTCATTGGAGATGATTCAAGCGCGTCGAGGAGTCGTCCCAGTTGGTGATCTACATAGCTGATGCTGGCGAGGTAACCTTGCATGAGAGGTTTCCATTGATCGTTGTCGGTGACCCATTTGTGCCAAGAAACCCGGTCAGCGGGGCGGGCGTCGGCGAGGTCATTTTTGCTGTCGGCAGGAAGTTGAACCTTATCGAGTGGATAGAGGTCGAAGTATTTCTGCGGGACTTCGAAAGGGATGTGTGGTCGAAAAAGTCCTATGGCGAGGAACTGTGGTTTGGCGGGTTGCTTTTTGAGTTTTTCGATCGCCCAATCAACGACGAGATGATCTCCGTAGCTTTCCTCGGCTTGCGGGAGGGGCGCCGCTCCGAAAAGAAAATTGCCCAGCGGGCGTCGTCCTTTGAAGCCGTGGTTTTCGTTGTTGGAAAACTTCGGCCTTGGCCAGTCGGCGGAAATGGGGTCGAGGGGATCACCCCGGTATTCGTCCCAGGCCAAGGGATCGTTTTGTGAGTCATCAGGAGTCCATTGCAGGGTGTGGAAGATTTTGCCCGCTCCCGCGCTGTGGTAGCCGTGATTGCTGAAGTGCTTGGAGAGAACAATTGCGTCGGAGAGAACAGGCGACTCGTGGCGCCATCGCGGACCATGTGCTCCGAAGAGGTTGCGATAGATCCCTGATTTGACAGGATGCACGCCTGTCATCACCGCCACACGCGAAGGATGACAAGCTGGGGCGGCGCAATGGGCGTTGGTGAAGGTGACGGATTGTTTGGCGAGGCGATCAAAGTTGGGCGTGATGACCCCCGGGTGCTTGGCGAGAGGTGAGATGTAATTATTAAGATCGTCGACCGAGATGAAGAGGACATTTGGTTTTGCCTCCTTGCCTAATGCACCCAAGGGAAACAACAAGCATGGTAGAACTTGCTTTAAAAGTGATCTCATAAGCAAAGATACTGAGACCTCTTGAAAAATTTGACAGGCTATTTGTCGGATGTGGCAGCTAGTGAAGGGAGAAATGGAAGTCGGCGGGCTTGACCGCGAGGGTCGAATAAGGGGTTTGGATGTGTCCCTCGGCGCTGGTTCAGAAGAAGTGGCGGCGATTGATTGTTAAAATTACTTGAGGTGTTTGTCGCCGAAGTTGAGATACTGGTCCCAATCGTAGTCGGTGAGGTCGTGTTTTCCGGATCTGATGTGGTAGCCGACGTGGCCGGAGAGAATGGGCTTGTCGGGAGCGGGCATTTCCATAGTGGCGAGTCCTTTGAGACCGAAGAGATTGTAGACAGGTTCGGCGTGGGCAGCGGCGAGGAATTCGCCTTTGGGGTCGGCCCAGTCGTCTTTGGTCGCGCTGGCAACGTAAACCGCCCGGGGGGCGATGAGCGCGACGAGTTGGTGTTGGTCGATTGGAAGGTCCTCTTCTTTCTCGTTGAAAGCGTTGTAGTTTCCACAGAACCAATGGGGGAACGATTTATTAATGCGTGCGACGCGTTCGCCGTGTTTGCGACGGGCGATGGCAGCTCCGGTGCACCCTGAGTTGTTGGAAATGGTGAGCGCGAAACGTTGGTCGGTGGCTCCGGCCCAGAGGGCGCATTTGCCTCCCCGGGAATGGCCAATGACGCCGATTTTTAAGGCGTCGATGTCGGTCGTGCTTTCGAAGTAATCGAGAGCGCGCGAAGCCCCGCGGGCCCAGCCGGCAATGGTCCCCCAGGCGTCTCCGGGACGCTCATTGGCGTCTTGGTCGAAAACTTTGTGCACGCCGTTGTCGAAGTTGAGGTTTTTGTCGATGCTCAATTCCGAATTATGGAAGGTTGCGGCGACATAGCCCCGGGAGACGATGGTTTCGGCAGGCCAGAAGTCGTCCTTTTGTTTACGGGTGGGGTTAATGTTTTCGCGATCCCGGTTGCAGATGAGGAGATATCCCGGAGCGGGTTTTTTCACTTTGTTTGGAATGAAGGTGATGAGCTTGAAGGAACTCTTGCCGCCGGGGCCGGAGTAGGAGATCTCGATGATTTTGAGCGTGGCTGCACCATCCATGGCCTTGGGATCCTCCTCGATGACTTTGAAGCTGAGATCTTTGGGTTTCCCAATCGGAGCGCGTCCGTAGACGTGTCTTTTGAAGAGCTCGAGGGTTTTGGGACGTTGGGTTTGAATCCACTCTCTCTTGTTCTTAGCGGTCGGTGTGCCGAGGACATTGGGGATGTCCTGGGCGAGGGTGTTGCTCAGGAGGAGGGTGCAGAAGAGAATCTGAAAAGGAGACATAGTTTTGAGGTTGGTTAGAGGATAAGAGCCTATGCTACGGGGTTTGATATAGATCATTTCGAGTGAGTTGACGAGAGGTCTTCGAATTGTTGAAACCAAGCGGGGGCGAGTTGATTCTGAGCAGATCCTGGAAGTAGCTCACCGGGTTCCTTTTGAGAGCAGTTGTATCATTTGACAGATCTAATGATCATGTGATTTCGCAGATTGTATCGGAACTTCGCAGAAGGTGAGCGCTGCGATGTTATTTGAGCCCCAGATGATGGCGTCCTCCTCCCTCCATTTCCCACCTTTGACGTAGGACAGACTCTTTGCTGTCGAGGGGCCTGCCAGTTTCAGGGTGATGATTCTTCCGGAGCCGCCTACGGCGATTAGATCCGCAGAGAGGTCATCGAGAGAAAACCGCTCGATGATTTCTACGTCCCATTTCACCTCTTGATCGAATGTCAGTGTGATTTCATCTCGATCGGTGCCGGAATACGCAACGTTTTCAAGATTTGGCGCTGTGACAGACACCTTCGAATCCGCCCCGTAGCTGTATTTATTCACCAGCGGAAACAACTGCCTCGCCATCGCGGCATAGCCTTCCGCCAAAAAGTGGCAGCCGCCGCCCGGCCGGATTCCGAGGGTCGACATGACGCTCATATTGGAGAACTGCTCGGGCAAACGTCGCTGCTGCTCGCGTAAGCGGTCGGTCTCCACTGACCGGCTACCACAGGCGCCCGGCCAGATCTGGTGGATATAGTAGTGATTGATATTCGGATAGTCCTGCTTCCAGCTTGCAGACATGTGGATGAAGTAGTCCTGATAATTTACCCAGCCGAAAGCGCCGGTTGCCCCTGATTCACCCTGGTCGTTTTCTCCCTGATGCCACAGCACGGCGCGAACTCCGTGCGTCAGTTTCGCTTGCTGCAAACGCCATAACAACCTGCCGTAGATGGTGGTCACGTCAGTGGGATCTATCTCGTTGCGTTGGTGCTGGTCAATCCGCGTTCCACCCTGTGCTCCATTGATGATGCAGACAGGGACCTTGTGTTTTTCGATGAGCATTTTGCCCAACTCAACGCCCCAATAGCCAATCTGAAGATGATGATGATTCTTGCCCCCGTTAAAAGATAAGGCATTACCCCAGGCCGCGTCTCGGGCTCGGTCCTTGTTCGTGCTCGGCGTGCCAAAGCTGCGCAGCCAAGGGCTTCGATAAGGATGGACAACTCGATTGTCTGTCCAGGCTTCAGCATTGGATTGGCCCTGGATGATAAAGGCGTCGCCGCAGACCAGATCAGTTGCTTTTTCCAGAATTGTTTCCGCGCCGTCACGCTTGATACCGAACTCTGTGCGATAGGTGACCAAGCCCGCTTGCAAGCTTGTGGACAAGGCATACTTGTTGGTGGCCTCGATTTTTTGCATCTGCGTATCGATCAGCTTCTCGCCGGCATAAAGTCTCAGGAATACCGAATCAGCAGATTCCTTGAGCGCGCCTCGATAGTGAAGTGTGCCCTGCCCATTGTCGTCGCGAGCGTAGAACTGGTGGTCTACCGGTTTCTCGTCGGCGGAGGGAATACGCTTCATCCACGCATCCTGCTTGGGTTCGACAACGGAGATCCGGACGGAGCGCGACACGGTGGCGCCACCATTGTCGAGGGTGAGCTCAATCGTCAGGTCTCCGCTGTTCTGGGCCCGCTTCAATATCAACGTTCCCGTGCTGATTTCGCTGATCGTAGCCATGCCGGAAACTTTCCATGAGTAATTCAAGTTGCCGGCGCCTTTGGACGTCATTTCTGCCAAGTTGCTGATTAGGGGTGAGATCTTTAGTTCATCCCTGCCATTCCACTTTTCGCGAGCCTTGAGCGTGTAAACGGGATCCGGAATGCTCTCTTGAATGGAGATTGGGATGGTTCGGGTTTTCACACCGGATGCGAAAACCGCTCTGACCTGTAATGCGACGGTTTTGTTTTTAGCAACCCGATTAGCGTTAAAGATATAGTTGAAGCGGTCGACGGACAGGATCTCCTCTTTGTCGCCATCTTGCAAAACCCAGTAGACTTTTCTTGCTCCTCCCGCTTGTGTCGACAGTGCGACCGAGGCTCCTTCCTTCATTACCAAGCGTGACTCTGAGACCGAGAAGTCGTTGCCATCCTGAACAAGTGGTCCTACCAGTGACTGTAACGGCTTCTGGTTCTCGAAGCAGAGTTTAATCCAGTTGGCGGAGCGCGCCACGGATTCGAAACGCACCTCGTCGAGCGCGCCATTGAAAGGTCCGCGCCCGTTTCCATGATCACCCAGATCGACGGGCGTTGAGGCGGGGGTCTTCAAGGTGCCGAGCTTGCTTACCGTTTCGCCGTTGTTATTGATTGTCTTCTTAAGAATACCATCAACGTAAAAGCGTACCATGTCTCCGGAAACACCAAGTGCGATATGCCGCCATTCATCACGGGGCAGGGGACTGGCACATCTCGGGTCAAAGCCGTAGAGATGAAAGCGGGGCTGTCCTCTTCCGGTCATGGTTAGATAGGACAAACCCATGTTTGGCTTCTGTCCACGTTCCGGTTCACCCCATCCTCCAATCGTCGCGGACGCCCAGTTGCGACCCTCGAAACTGGTGGGGTTAACCCAGGCCGACATCGTCCGGTCGGCGTTGCCTGAGGGCATGCAGGTCACCCGTCGATCCGGCTTGGCCCCGGGTGGGCGGATGACAAGAACTTTATTAACGCCGAACTCCTGAGCGTCACCGATGATGCCGGTGGTATTGGTGGTCGGTTTGTCGGGTCTGTTGAAGCCGTCCAAATTGTTCGAAGTGGCGTCTTCCAGATTCTCACCCAAATGCCAGACACCGGCAAATCCCTTCGTGGTCAGGAACACATGCTCGCCGTTGCTTTCGCTGGGAGCTTTGTCATTGCCCCAATGCACCTTGATCGCCTGCTGGTCGTTTCCCTTGATTGTCGGGATCCGCACCCAAATGTAGGCATTGCCTCCCGCGGCATCCCAACGCTCGATCTGGTAAGCCAGTGGGTTGCCATTTGCGGAGAAGCGGATGTCCTCGCCTCGGGACTTCGCCTGGCTGAAATCGAAAGAGTCCCGGTTGAGTCGGACCAGCAGAGGGAAGTCTTTTTCCAAGGCTGATGCGGGCAGCTTCGCTCCCCCGGAGGTCGTGATAAGATACATTGAGCCCGAGTGTCTCCAATCGCCATACTGGGCCGACGCCTGAGTAATGATTCCCGAAAAAATCAGGAGAAGGGTCAAAGGGAGTAAGCCAAAGAACCTATTACCGGCGGGGGACTGTCTATTTGCGGGGTGTCTGTGTTTTGGCGCGTTGATTTTTCTGGAAGGAGAAATTCTCGGATCATCCTCTGTTTTAAGGAGGTTGGAAAATTTTGAGAGGTTCTTCATTGTTGGGGATCATGAAGATCCTTTTTGCGTTGCCAAGATCTTTGATAGAAGCGGGTTTTAGTTGATGGTAAAGGAAGCTTTCTTTCCGGAAATATCGAGGATCCATTCCTCGATGGTCTGTCAGAGAGCGGCGCCTGGGCTCTGATTCAACAGCGATGTTCGGTCGAAGGGGAGGATTCTTGTTTTTTTGGAGAAAATACAAAAGACTGTTTAGAACGGAGAATCGGCTCGGTTAGGGGAGGAAAGGGCACCAGCACAGCTGGGTTGAGCCAACTTATTGCGGCTTCTATGGCGGCCATTGATCGCTCCCTCAACAATCACTCAAAATAATTTCATGGAAGCCAAGAACGATCCAAGCAGCCCCGAGAGCGACGTCCAAGCCGTGGAGAAATTCGGTGAAGCGAGAGATGGAGTGGTTAAGGAATTACCGAGCCACCCCGGAGCCCGATGAGAAAAGTGAGGAGAGGGAAAACCTGCATTAAAAGGGGCAGGCTATTTGCTAGTTTTTGTTTTAAGAATCGTCGACAAAGCGATACTCCATCAGACGTAGAATCCCATGGGTTTTTAAATGAAACTGGTATACAAGATAAGTAGAATTTTGGATCAAATTGATCAGCCTTTCCAAAAAGCGGGCTGCGCATTGGTGTGCCTCCTATTACTCACAGAAGTCTCTATTGGTCAGGATCTTGCAGGTGAAGAGATCCTTTATCCCGGCGGTGAATTTGCGAAACTTGATACTTTCGAAGGGCTGAATTTGGAGGACGCCGACAAGCTTTTCGGAAAGAAGGACTACAAAGGTGCTTATGCCGCCTATAAAGCGTATTCCTTCGAGTTCGCGAAAAGCGGCGCGCTTCCGTATGTCCTTTTGAGGATGGGTCGGTGTTTGCATAAGCTGGAGAAGCGAAATGCTGCCATCAAAGCCTATCAGGATGTCGTTGATTACTTTCCGGACTCGGTGCGGTATGCTGCAGCTTCCCTTTACTACATGGGAGAGTGTCACGGTCTCAATGGAGACGAGGCCAAGAAGACGGCGACTTGGGCCAAGATGGTCAAAGACAATGAATATGTCTCCCAGCCCAATTCAGGAAC
>JAKMEV010000205.1:0-9477 GCA_022425785.1 Akkermansiaceae bacterium
GGGCATAGCGCGCACCCAGTGACTGCACTTTCCCTAGGTCCTCGGTCTCTTCACTCAACAAACTTACCCCACCTGGCACCAAAACCCCGGGCAGATGTCCACAACCTGCCAAGGCCATCATCATTGCAGGTAATCCTTTGTCACATGTCGCCACACCCACAACCCCTTTCGCAGTCGGTAAAGAACGAATCAATCTCCGCAACACTATCGCAGCATCGTTTCGAAACGGGAGGGAATCCATCATCCCCTTCGTTCCCTGCGTGCGTCCGTCGCACGGATCACTACAAAATCCCGCAAAAGGAACACCATCCAATCTCGCCACTTCCTGCGCCACCGCTTCCATGAGCAAGCCCACCTCCCAATGACCCGAATGATAACCGAGTGCCGTCGGTGTTCCGTCCGCCTGACGGATGCCACCTTGGGTCGAGAGGATCAAAATCTCCCTTTTTCCCCAACCCGCGGCTTTCCAGCCCATGCCGACATTTTGCATCCAGCCGAAGAGATTTCCGCTGTTTCCTTGCGTTAAATCATCGCCCGAGATCGGAAGTTCGCCATCCGCTCCTTCCGAACGGGTCACGACTTCTTCGATCCTCTCTTCGCCCGATTCCAGAATCTCACTCATAGCGTAAAAACTCCGTCGACTCGGCGGGCAATGCCAAGCGGGTTGGCTTCCTGCAAGGCAGGTGGCAGAAGCGCATCGGGCACTCCTTGGTAGCTCATCGCGCGTGCCCAGCGAGTGATTCCGCTTTGGCCCACCGAGGTGAAATGTGAATTGGTCGTCGCGGGGTAAGGACCCCCGTGAACCAGCGAATGACAAACCTCCAATCCAGTCGGGAAGGCATTGACCACCACACGGCCGGTGAAGCGCTCCAATTCATCCAGCAAATTTTTCTCTCCCGCCAACTCACTTTCGGTTCCGTGCAGGGACGCTCCGAGTTGCCCTTCAAAATCACGAGCCGCCTCCGTGAATTGCGTAACGTCATCGCAAATAACCACCACTGCGGAAGGCCCGAAGACTTCTTCCGAGAGGACGTCCCTCTGAGCGACATAGTCCGCATAGGAAACTTGCACCACCATCGCCGGAGCTCCGACGACGGCACCTTCGAGCGTTCCTTTTGCTAGAACCTGAACTCCCTCGAGCGATTTTAGGCGGGACATTCCAGACTTAAACGCCGAACAAATTCCCTCATTTAAAACCGGCTGCCCTGTGCTGTCAGCAACCAGGGATGCGAGTTTTTCCAACAAAGCATCCGAGCCTGGAGGCAGGAACAACATTCCGGGGCAAGTGCAGAACTGTCCATTTCCTAAAGTAATACTTCCGAAGAAACTCTCGGCGAATCCTTCGCCATTCGCCTCGACTAATTCGGGTAAAACAAACTGCGGGTTCACGCTCCCCATTTCTGCGTAAAGTGGAATGGGAACCTCTCGTTGTGAAGCGAGATCAAATAAGGCGCGTCCACCACGCAAGGAACCCGTGAAACCAACGGCGGCCACGTCGGGATGCGTCACGATAGCCTCACCCACTTCATGCCCTTCACCCTGCACTAATTGATAAGTGCCTTCAGGAAAACCAGCCTTCGAAACGCCCTCTTGAATCGCCTTACCAATCAACTCACACGTTCCAGCATGCGAAGGATGTCCCTTTACTACCACCGGACACCCGGCAGCCAGCGCGCTGGTCACATCGGATCCACCGGCCGAAAGTGCCAGGGGGAAATTACTCGCTCCAAAGATGCCCACCGGACCAATCGGAATGAGCATTTTACGAAGATCCGGCTTGGGCAAAGGCGCGCGATCCGGATCAGCATGATCGATGGTCGCTTCAACCCAGGAAGCATCGCGGGCCACTTCAGCGAAAGCCGCAAAGCCACCCACCATGCGGCCAAATTCACCCTGCACCCGACCATCGGGATATCCGGTCTCGGCTTGAACCCGTTCTAATATCGCATCGCGTGCCTCGGCCAAACTGGCTCCGATTGTTTCAAGCAAGCCCGCAAGTTCTTCGCCCGATTTCCGGCGGAGGGTCGTCGCGGCGGCGGCACAACTTTCGCAAGCGCGGGAGACCTCCTCGGCGCTCGATTTCACAAAACTTCCGGGAAGGACTTCTCCGGTGACAGGATTCTTGGTTTGAAAACTCATGTGGTCTTAAGCTACGGTATTTTCGAGGACTCCGAGACCCTCAATTTTAATTTTTACAACATCCCCCGAAGCCAGGGTGAAGTCGGTTCCCGGAACAACTCCCGTTCCGGTCATGAGCATCGCTCCATTGGGGAAATCCAACTCGCGGTATAGAAACTCAACCAACTCCTCGACACTGCGCTTCAATTGGGTCAGGTCAGTCGATCCCGAAAAAACCTGCTCCCCGGCCCGTTCGATCTCGAGCTTGATCTCGGCATCGTCAGCCAGGGCCTTCCGCCCAATCGTCAGATACGGACCGATGGCGCAACTTCCGGTGTAAACTTTCGCCTGCGGCAAATAGAGCGGATTCTCTCCCTCAATCGATCGCGAGCTCACATCGTTCCCGATCGCGAAGCCAAAAATCTCGCCGCTCGAATTGATCGCCAGCGTCAGCTCCGGCTCCGGCACATCCCACGTCGAGTCTTCCCTCACCCGAATCAGTCCGCCAGATCCCACCGCCCGGTATCCCATCGCCTTAAAAAACAACTCGGGGCGCTCGGCATCATAAACCAAGTCATAAAAAACATCACCGCCCGCCTCCTCCGACTCTTCCATCCGCGCCGACTTCGACCGTAAATAAGTCACTCCCGAGGCCCAAACCTCGGTTTCATCCGGCACGGGAGGAAGGAGTTCCGCCTGATCACACTTACCCACCTTCATGCCCTTTTCCCCTTCGAGAAGATCTTCAATCTCTCCAGCCTTGGATTGGAACAATCTCAAGATCAAATCATCACCCACCGCGTGAAAATCCTCTCCATCTGCCAGCAAGGCACCCTGCGAAGTCCGGTAAAGTCTCATGGGCAAAACTCAACACCCTAAGTAGCGCTCCGTCGAGTCATCATCAGTCTGATTCTGAATCACCCCTCAGGCTCTGCCATTTGTTTCAGTAAATTCCGCAAGGCTAAGCCGGAAACAGTATGGCCGGGGTAGAAACCTCCAAAGTCATGATGCCGTCTTCTAGCCGCCCATAACCCAATTCACGAGCGTAAGGTCTTCTTTTCGGAACCATATGACGAAAAACACAAAAAAAGAAACTTCCCCTCCTCATCTCCCGTATCTTTGATTCATCACTTTACTCATGAAGCGCCTTATTCCACTTCTCACCGCCCTCCCTCTCCTCGCCGAACCAGGCGACAAGATCTACCAAGAAGGATTTCTCTCCATCGAGGAGTCCCACAAATCCATCGAACTCCAGGACGGCTACCGTCTCGAACTCGCCCTCAGCGACCCGCACATTAACGAACCTGTTGCAATGGCCTGGGATGGGAATGGCGCCCTCTACGTCGTGGAAATGCTCACTTATATGCAGGACGCCGACGCCACCGGTGAGCAAGAGCCCAAATCCCGGATTTCCCGTCATGAGGACACCAATGGTGATGGCATTTACGACAAGCACTCTATCTTCATCGACAACATGCTTCTCCCCCGCATGGTTCTTCCTCTCGATGACCGCATCTTGGTCGGCATCACCAACACCCTCGACCTCTGGACCTACCGCGACTCCGACAACGACGGCGTGGCCGACGAAAAAGTGAAAATCTATGAAGGCGGCAAGCGCGGCGGCAACATGGAACACCAGCCTTCCGGTCTCATCTGGAATCTCGATAACTGGATTTACCTCACCTACGAGAATAAGCGCTACCGTTTCACCGACGGGAAACTCGAAGTTCAAAAGCTCCCCCGTGGTGGCGGACAATGGGGCATCGGCATGGACAATGCCGGACGTAATTACTACTCCGCCGCCGGTGGCGAAAAGCCCGCCTTCTATTTCCAACAACCCATCACCTACGGCGCCCTCGACCTCGGAGGCCAGGAAGCCACCGGCTTCCGTGAAGTCTTCCCCATCGCCGACGTCCCCGACGTCCAAGGCGGAAAACGCCGGGTTAACAAGCGCGGCGGACTCAACAACTTCACCGGATGTGCCGGTCAGGGAATTTACCGTGGCGACCGTCTTCCCGCCGATCTTCAGGGAGACCTCATTATCCCCGAGCCCGTCGGACGTCTCGTGCGCCGCGCCAAAGTCACTCGCAAGGATGGAAAAACAGTTCTCAGCAACGCCTATCCCGGCACCGAATTTATGCGCACCCGCGACATCAACTTCCGCCCGCTTTGGGCCACCACTTCACCCGATGGCGCCATGATGATGATCGACATGCACCGCGGCATCATTCAGCAGGGAAACTGGACTCGTCCGAAATCCTACCTCCGTGGCGTCATCGATAAGTGGGGCATTCACAAGAACATCCAAAAAGGCCGGATCTACCGCCTCGTTCACGATAGCTACAAGCCCGATGTCCAGCCCCGCCTCCTCGACAAGTCCACCGCCGAACTCCCTCCTTACCTCAACCATCCCAACGGGTGGTGGCGTGACACCGCTCAAAAACTCATCATCCTCCGCAAGGATCGTGAAACCGTTGTTCCCAAACTCGAAAACCTCGTCATTTCCAGCGGTAGCGAACTCGGTCGCCTCCACTCCCTCTGGACACTCGAAGGAATGAGCAAGGTCACCCCCAAATCACTCGTTCGAGCACTCAATGACGGCTCCCCCCTTGTCCGCTCCGCCGCCGTGCGTGTCGCCGAGCCATTCCTCGCCGATGGAAATGCCGAGGTCATCAAAGCCCTCAGCAATTCTGAGTATGTTGCCGAAGATATCGAAATGACCCTTCAGGCAATCAACTCCATCGGCGTCAGCAACCCGGAGCACCCGGTTCTCGCCGCCCTCGTCGACGGTCTTCTCGACAAATATTCTGACAACGAGGCCGTCAACGCCATCAAGAATCTCCGAGGCTCCGCTGTCGCCGCCCGCGCCCACGCCCGGGCCCAGGAACGACTCGGCAAGGCCTTCGCTAAATCCATGGAAAATGGCAAAGTCATCTACCAGCAACTCTGCTTCTCCTGCCACGGAGGTGACGGAAAAGGCACTCCCATGCCGGGACAAAAAGGACATTTCCTCGCGCCCTCCTTCCTCAACAATCCTCGCCTCGCCGGCAACGATAAGACAACCATCCGAACCCTCCTTCACGGGCTCACCGGCGACATCGACGGAAAGAAATACGAGGGACTCATGGTCTCCATGGCCTCCAACAACGACCAATGGATCGCCGATATCACCACCTTCGTGCGCAACTCCTTCGGCAACAAACATGGCATGACCCAACCACGCACCGTAGCCGCTCTTCGCAAGAAGCATTCCTCCCGCAAAGAGCCGTGGACCCAGAGCGAACTCGAAGCGCTCTCTCCACCCGTTCTCTCCAACCGCAAAGCCTGGAAACTCACCGCCAGCAACAATGGTGGTGACCTTAATGGATGCGTCGATGGCAACCCAAAGTCCCGTTACACCACCGGTTCCTCCATGAAAGCCGGAATGTGGGTTCAGATCGAGCTTCCCAAGCTTTCCAAAGTCAGCACAGTCACCCTCGATGCCCGGGGTTCCAAAGGTGACTACCCGCGGAAGTATGAAGTCCACGTTTCGAAAGACGGCAAAAAATGGGGCCGCCCCCTCGCCAAAGGCAATGGCAACAATCCTCTCACCGCGATCGACTTCGATCCCACCGATGCCAAGTTTATCCGCATCACCCAGACCGGCAGACACAACCTCTTCTGGTCCATCCACGAACTCACCATCAACGGAAAAGAGCTCTAGCCAGACCGCCCATTTTTCACTCAGCACCTTCCTCTTCGAGGGAAGGTGTTTTTTATTGGGAGATTCTAAAGAAGAATGCTCGTTGCATTGACGTATTAGCCGTCCTAGCTTCATCACATGATCAAAAAACAACTTCTCCTTGCTGTTCTCGCTCTCAGCATCACCCATGCTCAGGAAAGCAAAAAAGAAAACTGGATTCAGCTCTTCAATGGCAAAGATCTCACCGGCTGGACTCCGAAATTCAAAGGCTCGGACTTGGGTGTGAATTACAAGGACACCTTCAAGGTTCAGGACGGACTCCTAACCATCGACTACTCCAAGTGGGAAAAGTTCAGCGGCGAATTCGGCCACCTCTACTACAAGACACCCTACTCCCACTACAAGATCCGCTCGACCTACCGCTTTATCGGCAAGCAAGTCGCCGGCGGCCCAGGCTGGGCCAATCGCAACAACGGCTTCATGCTCCATTGCCAGGATCCCAAGACCATCAAGAAAGAGCAGGACTTTCCAAACTCGATTGAAGTGCAACTCCTCGGCGGCCTTGGCAAGGGTGATCGTGGCACGCTCAACATCTGCACCCCTGGAACCCACCTCCATTGGAAAGGCAAACTCACCAAGGGCCACGTCATCAACACCGGCGGCCCCACCACCCATGGCGATGAATGGGTCACCGTGGAAATCGAAGTCCGTGGCGACAAATTTAAGCACATCGCCAAAGGACAAGTCGTCTGCGAATACGACAAAACACAACTCAACGACGGGACCCCGCTCACCAAAGGCTGGATTTCCATCCAAGCCGAAACCGCACCCATTCAGTTCAAGTCCATCGAACTCCTTCCTCTGAGAAAATAGCGCAAGAAGATGGGAATCGTTTCGTATAGATGAGCCCGCGCGATGCCTCATTCTTTCATTCCTCTCGCCACGCTCCTTTTTGCGGTCAGCTTTGGCTACATCGGAAGCGTATTTGCTGATGACGAGCCCAAGGAAATTTCCTTCTCCCGCGACATCCGGCCCATCCTCTCCGCCAATTGCTACAAGTGCCACGGACCAGACGATGCCAGGGACGATAACGGCAAATCCCTCCGAAAGGCCGGTCTTCGCCTCGACGTCGAAGACTCGCAGGACTGGGACGACGTGATCGATCGCATCACCGCGACCGACGCCGAGAACATCATGCCTCCGCCCGAGGCCAACAAGACTCTCAAGCCCGAAGAAATCGAACTCATCAAACGCTGGATCGATGAAGGCGCGGAATACGAAACCCACTGGGCCTTCATTCACCCGAAAGCTTCGAGCATTCCCTCCAACAAGCATTCCATCGATCACTTGTTTGAAAACGACCTCGCCGATAAGGCCGATCCCTACACTCTCATCCGCCGCCTCCACCTCGACCTCATCGGCCTTCCTCCTACCATCGAAGTTGCCGACGGCTTCGCCGCCAACCCAACCCCGGACGCCTTCACCAAGATCGTCGACGAACTCCTCGCCTCGCCTCGTTACGGCGAACGCTGGGCCCGTCGCTGGCTTGACCTCGCTCGATACGCCGACACCAACGGCTACGAAAAAGACCGCGACCGTTCCATCTGGCCCTACCGCGACTACGTCATCAAGTCTCTCAATGCCGACAAGCCCTTCGACCAATTCACCATCGAGCAACTCGCCGGCGACATGCTCCCCAACGCCATGCCCGAGCAAATCATCGCCACCGGCTTTCATCGCAACACCATGCTCAATGAAGAAGGCGGCATCGATCCTCTCGAGTTCCGCTACCACGCCATGGCCGACCGTGTCGCCACCACCGGCACGGCTTGGCTTGGCCTTACCACCGGCTGCGCGCAATGCCACACCCACAAATACGACCCCATCACCCACCACGACTATTTCGGCCTCATGGCCTACCTCGACAATACCGACGAACCCGATTTCCATCTTCCGGATTCGGACCTGAAGGCTCGACAAAAAGCAAACCAAGCGCAGGCCAAAAAGCTCCTCGCCGAACTTCCATCAAAGTGGCCCGCCCCTCCATCACGCAGTGACTTCCAACCTCAAACAATCAAGACAGTCACCACGTCCGGCTCCAAAGCCGAAGTCAAAGATCACACCGTCCTCATTACCGGCCCTATCCCGGTAAAGGACACCTACACCATTACTCTCGAGTCAACTGAGAGCAACGTTTCCGCGCTCCGTCTCGACACGCTGGCTTTCAGCGGTAAAGGCCCCGGACGAACCAAACACGGCAACTTCGTTCTCAATGAAATCGAAGTCCTCGCTTCTCCGCTTAAAGGCAAACCCCAACCAATGAAGGTCGGGCTCGCCACCGCAAAATCCGACGCGGAACAGGAAAGCTTCCCCGCATCCAACGCCATCGATGGTGACCTCGGCACCGGTTGGGCTATTCACCAGCAAGGCAAACAACTCAACAAAAACCGCTACCTCGAAGTCGACTTTTCCCAGCCTATCAAATTCGAAGGCGGCACCCGCCTCACCGTCAAACTCATTCAAAACTTCGGCGGAGACCATCACATCGGCTGCTTTAGTCTTTCGCTCGCGAAGACCACTTCGTCTGGAGAAGACCCAAAACAACATCTACAAAAATCCTACGAGACTTGGCTCACCAAACAAAAGCCCAACCTCGTCGACTGGCAGCTACTCACCGCATCTAAAGCCGAAGCCAATGTTCCCTTTCTCACCAAAGAAGAAGACGGGGTCATCTTCGTTGGCGGCGACATCTCGAAGAAGGACATCTTTACGCTCAACTTCCCGGCTTTAGACAAACCAATTCACTCACTGCGTCTCGACGCCCTCCCCGACGACCGCCTCCCCGCCGGCGGACCAGGCATGACCTACTATGAAGGACGGAAAGGCGACTTCTTCCTCTCCGAATTTGAAGTCCACCAAGGCAACCAAAAACTCGCCTTCTCTGGTTCATCTCAAACCGGCTTCGGCGCCCAGTATGGCAAAGGCAACGCCGCTGCCTCGGCTGCCATTGATGGCGACGTGCAATCCGGTTGGTCTCTCAAAGGACTCGTCGGCACCCACCAGGCTGCCGTCTTTAACTTGAGCAAACCCATCCCCGCCGGACAATCCTTCACCATCAAAATGAACTTCGGACGCCACTTCGCCTCTACCATCGGCAAGTTTCGTTTCAGCGCCTCCGACAAAGCCAACCCGAAAGCCATCCTACACACCGGCACCTTACAAGACTTCCTTCTCCAGGCCCCCGAACTCAAAGCTCAAGCCGACAAGATCCGCGCACTTCAAAAACAACTCAAGGGAACGCCCACTCTCGTCATGAAGGAACGTCCCGCCGGACACCCCCGCCCGACCTTCCTTCGCCATCGTGGTGAATACACCCAGCCCAAGGACCGTGTCGAACCGCGCCTCCCCGCCGCGATCTATCCCCAAGACAAACCCTTCCCAAAAAACCGCCTCGAATTCGCCCGCTGGCTCGTCTCTCCCAAAAACCCACTCACCGCCCGCGTCGTCGTCAATCGTCATTGGGCCGCCTTCTTCGGTAGAGGCATCGTTCCCACCCTCGACGACTTCGGCATGCAGGGACAACTCCCGACCCAACCCGCACTCCTCGACCACCTCGCCGTTTCCTTCATCGAAAACGGGTGGTCTTTCAAAAAACTCCACCGACTCATCGTCACCTC
>JAKMEV010000206.1:0-2218 GCA_022425785.1 Akkermansiaceae bacterium
CTCCCTCACCCTCACCGTCGACGGAAGCACTCTCCCCATCCCCCGCTCCCGGACCCGTTCACTCTGCTCCCAGTGGAAACCGGAACTGCCAAGCCTGAAACTCTTCACCAGCGGGAACAACCTCGGCCTGGCCGTCGACGTGGGCGACGGGGCCGCAAGCTGGACCAGCAGCTACCTCCTCAATCCCGTCACCCTCAGCCTCCTCTCCCACCAGGTCGAGGATGGCCCCGCCTTCCACAACTTCTCGGTCGAATACTGAGCCCGCCGCGGGTCCGGGATCATCGGCCTCCGGGAGAGTTATTCAGGAGTGCTTAAGCACCTCCCGTTCGTGTCCTTGACGGAGGATTCAAGAGGCTCTTGGATACGGCGTAATCATGAACTGGAACACAGCAAACAACCCCCTTTCTCCCCCATGGATCCCGCTAAACCCCGGTTTCCGCGATTTTCCCACCAGAAGCAAAATCCTAGCAGCCGTGACACTTGCCTAATGCTGAGAATTACACGCCTCTTTTTGAACACGAATCAGAGGGAGTTGGAATTTCTCCCGCGACACTTCCCGCAATAGAACCTGCTAAAACCCGCATTTAGGGACATTTGAGAGCAGTTTTGAACACTTCCTTCTGAAAAGGCGAAAGCCCCTAACTCGTTATGAGCTAGGGGCTTTCATTGGTTACGGGAGCAGGATTTGAACCTACGACCTTCAGGTTATGAGCCTGACGAGCTACCTGGCTGCTCCATCCCGCGTTTTATTCCAATCCCCAACTCGGGGACGGCGAGATCTTGAGCAGATTCCCTGATAACGCAAGGTTTATTTTACAGAGTTTCAGGGGATTCCCCCTCTTTTTCTCGCGAACATAGGAGTGACTTCACCCCTCGTAAATCTCCACGGAGATTCATGGCGAATCACTCAAGATAGTCCCAAAGACCGGAATGAAATTTCCTGGTGGATTAGGCAGGCCATTGGGCTGGAAATGGATTCGGTGCTCTTGCCATCTCCGGATCTATTTCCGATAAGGCCGGAGTGACAACTCTCATGCCTTCCGATCTTGAAACCCCTCCCGTGTTAGAGACTTCCGAGTGGAAACACTTGGCGTCGTCCCATCGGGTAGAAGTCGAAAAGATCACCGTCCCGATGCGGAGGCGGAGATCCCGACGGGAAAAGCATCCCGTATACGATTTCCTCAACACTTATTACTCCTTCTCACTCGGACGCCTGGAAGGCTGGCATCCAGGAGTCGGAGTGGTGCTGGAAGATGATCCCAAGCACGAGTTCTCCCCAAAATACTATCGCCGTGAGAATGGCGTGGTGAGTATCGACACCTCCCGGCTCACCAACAAGGGACGCGAACGTCTGCAGTGGATTCTGCAACTTCTCAAACTCACCCAATCCCGCCCGCCCAATCTCGCCTGCCACGGGCTGCACGAGTGGGCCATGGTTTATGAAGGAGGCGATATCCGCCATCGGGAAAGCGCCCCGCTGCGTCTTTCCCAGCAAGAAATTGACGCCTTAGTCGCTTCGCGCCCGATCTGTTGCTCCCACTTCGACGCCTTCCGCTTTTTCACGCCCACTGCCATTCCGCTCAACAAGCTCTCCCCCTCCCTGCACTCCCGCGAAGAGCACGAGCAACCCGGCTGCATCCACACCAACATGGACCTCTACAAGTGGGCCTACAAAAGCTCGCCCTGGATTTCCTCAGATCTCCTTCGTGAAACTCTCTTCTTTGCCATCAAGGCCCGCGAGGTCGACATGCGCGCCTCGCCCTACGACCTCACCGATTATGGCTACCCGGCCATCCCCATCGAAACCCAGGAAGGAAGGCGTCAATATGAGGCCGAACAGCTCGATCTTTATCAAAAAGGCCTCCCGCTTCGCGAAAAACTCATCGCAGCGCTGAGCTCCGTGCTGATTTGAAGCGGTTTTGGGTTTCAATTTCCAGCATTTAGGATTTTGCTCGCAGCGTGATCCCAAACGTCCTCGCCGAACGCTACGCCGCGGCCCAAATCCGTGACATCTGGTCTCCCGAAGGCCGCATCATCCTTGAACGCGATTTCTGGATCGCGGTCATGAAAGCCCAGCAGAACCTCGGTCTCGATATCCCGGCCGAAGCCATCGCCGCTTACGAATCAGTCAAGGATCAGGTCAACCTCGCCGCCATTGACGAGCGCGAGCGGATCACCCGTCACGACGTGAAGGCCCGCATTGAGGAATTCAATGACC
>JAKMEV010000219.1:0-2397 GCA_022425785.1 Akkermansiaceae bacterium
ATGGGGCCGTGGGGTTCCTGACGACTCTGGTGGCGGGAATCGTATTGGGCTTCGTGCTGCGGGCGACTGATGAGGAGGTTGCCGGGCTGACAATTTGGACTCAGAAAGAGTAATGGGCGGATATTCCAAAGAAGAGCTAAGTCGGTTGCGGGATTTTTACCGGGCGAGTTTGATGGATGACACTCTGCCATTCTGGTTGCCGGAGGTTGTTGATCAAGAATTCGGTGGATACCTCGCGATGCGAGATCGTGACGGGAGTCTGATCGACGATGATAAGTCGGTTTGGTTGCAAGGTCGCTTTGCTTGGATGTTGGCGACGCTTTGTAATACGGTGGAGAAGCGCGAGGAGTGGATGTCGGCCGCCAAGAGTGGGGTGGAGTTTTTAAAGGAGCATTGCTTCGATGAAGACGGACGGATGTTTTTTCTAGTGACGCGGGAAGGGAAGCCCTTGCGGAAGCGGCGGTATTATTTTTCGGAAGCCTTCGCGATTATGGCCTTTGCAGCTTATGGCAAGGCATCGGGCGAGGAGTCCTGGCTTGAAGAAGCCCGGGCGCTCTTCGCGAAGTGTATGGACTATGCCGAGGGGCGGGTCTCTCCGGGAGAGCCCAAGTGCACGGACGAGCGCCCGTTGAAAGGAATCGGGGTGCCGATGATCTTTTTGCAAGTGGCGCAGGTGTTAGTCGCGAACGGAGGTGATGAGTTGGCGGAGCGCAAGATCGACGGGTTTATTGAAGAGATTCGGAAGTTTGTGAAAGATGACATTGAGTGTGTCATGGAACAGATCGGGATGGATGGAGAGATCGTTGATCACATTGATGCGCGGACATTGAATCCGGGCCATGCCATCGAAGGCGCTTGGTTCATTTTAGATGAAGCGAAGCGACGGGGGAATGATGCCGGTCTCATCAATTTGGGGTGTCGCATGCTCGACTACATGTGGAAGCGCGGCTGGGACCAGGAGCACGGCGGGATTATTTACTTCAAGGATGTTTACGACAAACCGGTGCAGGAATATTGGCACGACATGAAGTTCTGGTGGCCCCAGTGCGAGGCCATCATCGCGACTCTTTTAGCGTATCAGCTGACCGGAGATGAAAAGTATGCCCAATGGCATCGCATGATTCACGAGTATGCCCACAAGACTTTTCCTGATGAAGAGTATGGAGAATGGTTTGGCTATCTCCACTGTGATGGCCGGGTGTCATCGCCGGTGAAAGGGAACCAATTCAAGGGTCCTTTCCACCTTCCGAGGATGCAGTGGTATTGCTGGCAGATGCTCGAGAGTTGAGGGAGGACCAAGCTAGTTGGTGACTCGAAGCCGGGTAAACCAATGGGATTCGGTGCTCGAAACACTTTAAGCTCATTCTCAAGAGCCGGTGGGTCAAAGGCACTCGGTTGAAAAACGAAGGCTTCGAATTTCGGGTGTCGGATTTCTCGGCTGCGTTGGATGATTTAAAAAATCACTCGGGGTAAAGGATCGCTCCGCAGTTGTCGCAGTGCGAGATGGCTGCGCCGGATTGTGCGAGGGCGTAGGTAGCCGGGGTGACCTGAACGTGGCAGGACTTGCAACTGCGCTCGCGCGTGACTGCTGCGACGGCGGCGCCTTCGCGTTTGTCGTAAAGACGGTTGTAGGTGTCCATGAGATCCTCTTCAAGTCCGTCGGCGGCTTGCGCGCGTTGACTTTCAGCTTCGGCGAGTTGTTCCTTGAACTGGGTGGCCCGGGCTTCAAGGCCAGAGATTTCTTCGTCAACGAGGGCCTGGGTTTTGCCAAGGGCCTCTTCGGCTATCGCGATGTCGGACTTTCGCTGGTCGGCTACTTCCATGAGTTCAAGCTCCTGGGTTTCGAACTCGTCGATTTGTTCTTCGTAGCGGGTAACTTCGCTGCCGAGGCGGGTGTATTCCTCGTTTTTCTTTGTTTCGAATTGCTGATTTTTCAGCTTGATTACAGTGTCTTTGCGGGTGCCAATATCGAGTTCGACATTTTTGATGGCAACTTCGTTTTCCTGATAAGCCTTTTTGGCGGCTGCGACGGCAGCAGTGTCGTTGGCGAGACGCTCCTTGGCATCTTCTTGTTGTTGGGGGATTTTGACGAGTTCCTTGTTGAGGGATTGAATCGTCTGATCAATTTTCTGAAGGCCAAGCAGTTGATGAACGTCGTCGCGCATGGCTTATGACTAGCGGGTGAATTGGCAGGGGGAAAGCGGAAAGCTCGCGACTAATGATTGCGCTTTTTTTTCGCGAGGCGCTCCCTGGAGGACGTGGCCTGGCGACTGGAGGAGGAATGGCGCTTCGGGAGCTTTTTGGTCGGGGAGTTTTCAGATTCCTTGACCGGGGCCTCAGGAAGCAGGGCCTCAGGAAGCGGGGGTTCAGGAAGCGGGGGTTCAGGATCTTTGACGG
>JAKMEV010000243.1:0-8069 GCA_022425785.1 Akkermansiaceae bacterium
TAACTATGTTGATTCCGATCAGACTGGAACCGATCCACTAGATCCGGATTCAGATGGTGACGGGCTGAGCGACGGAGTTGAGGTTCCCGGTGTTCACGTTGGCATCGATAACCCCGGCACAAATCCCAATTTAGCGGATACCGATTCTGATGGCACGGATGATCGGGTTGAGATTGTCAAGGGCAGCGATCCTACGGATGCTGGTAGTCTTGCGCCAAGTGGATTCCCGATTCTCTACTACAACTTCGAACAAGGGGCGGGTGATGTGATCTTTGATCAGACGCTCAATTACTTCGATGGGAATGTCGTGGGTGATTTGGTCTTTGTTAGTGGCGCGCCAAGTGGTCCAACACCCGGATTCGGGATAGAGTTCACCTTGGCTGCCAATGGATATCTCGATGTGCCGGGACTGGATATTAATTCAATGATCCGGAATGTCGGCGGCGATGCAAATGGAAGTTACACTGTATCCTGCTGGCTTAAGCCGGGTGAAGGAACAGCGGGAGGGACTGGATTTATCTTCGGTCAAACGAATCAGGGAATGCATCATGGCTTGCGCAATAGTGGAACACTCCATAGTGCCCACTGGGGTTCTGATTGGGATGCAACGACCGTTCTTGACCAGGATGTTTGGGTGCACGCGACTTGGACCTACGATGGAATCAGCGATACCGCTAATATTTATCTCGATGGCGTTCTTGATGGAGGGCCGACTTCCCAGACTCCGACGACGGGTGGAGGAAACCTGATGATCGGAACCCACAAAAACGACGATGATCAAGCGACTCGCTTCAAAGGCTGCCTCGATGAGATTGTGGTTTGGGATGAAGTTCTGCCGGTCGCAACAATTCAGGCCCTCGCCGCCGGAGAGAGCCCCATTGGTGCTCCCTCACCGAATAGCGACTACCTGCGCGTTACGGATTTAACTTTCGACCAGGATACGGGAAATATCTCTCTTACATGGAATTCGAAAGCGGGAGAAAATTATGCTCTCGTCTACGATCCTGATCTTTCAGGCGGATTCCTGAGTGATGTTGATGACGACATCGATAGCCAGGGTGAGACGACAACGAGAAGTTTCAATCGGTCCGCTATTGGAGGAGCGGGAGCTCTGAAGGTCTTCTTTAAAATTGTGAAAAACTAAGACTAGATTCCACAGGATTGATCTGACAGCACGAGATTTTTCACGAGCTGGGATTCGTCCTGTGGAAGGTTTTCCAGGACCTCTCTGAGGTCTGGTAGCACCAAGGCCTCATTTGAGATTTGTTCGTGGTCGATGGGAAATTCCTCTTCGGGAAGGGTTTGCTTTGCGAGATGGAAGCAAGCCCAGGCCCGCCACGATCGTAGACCGGCGCGCGGTCCAGACATTCGTGTGGCGAGGTGTTGAAAATGACGCACGGGATTCCCGATGAAAAGATCGTCCTGTCGATTTTCCAAAAACCAAATCATGGCTGCATATGGAAGGGGGATCTCGGGTTCAGAGAGATCTGCCATGAATGACTTATTGAGCTGAAGAATTGCCTGGGCCGGTTTATTTTGAAGCCAGAGCGATTGCGAAAACTCAAGGCAGGCGCGATAGAAGTTGGGGCCACATTCGTCGCGATACTGACGGGTGTGTGCAGGGTTGAGGTCAGGTTGTGCGGTGGGCAGGTATGGGTTCATCCGCGTGGGTGAAAGGTTTTGTGAACGGACTTGAGCCGCTTTTGATCGACGTGCGTGTAGATCTGAGTGGTGGCAATGTCGGAGTGTCCCAAAAGTTCCTGAATGACGCGAAGATCGGCTCCATTTTCCAGAAGATGGGTGGCGAAGGAATGTCTCAGGAGGTGAGGGTAGATGTTTTGATCGAGGCCCGCAGCTTTAGCGCGTTCCTTGACGATCTGGCGAACACGGTCCGGGGAAAGTGGGCCGCCTCGCACGGAAAGGAAGATATTAGAGTGGGTTTTCTTTCGGACCAAAGTGTGGCGCTCGTTGTTCAGATAGCGTTTTAGAGCATCGAGCGCGCGCCCCCCGATGGGGACGAGCCGGGTCTTGTTTCCCTTGCCGGTAACGCGGAGGAACTTGTCGTCGAGATCGAGCGACTCGAGAATGGAATTACAGATCTCGGAAAGTCGGAGTCCTGAGGAGTAGAAAAGCTCCATGATGGCGAGATCACGTAGCCCGAGTCGTTTGGTGAGATCGATGGAAGTGAGAAGCTTGTCGACAGTCGTGGCATCGAGCGTTTCGGGAAGTTTGGCTGCCGCCTTGGGGGCAAGGAGTGGTTCGGCCGGATCGACTTCGATGAGATTGCGTTTCACAAGGAAGCGAAAGAAAATTTTGAGATGAACCAAGGCAATTCGTAGCGACGAAGCATCTAGGTCGGATTTGCGCAATGAAGTAAGAAAAGCGGTAAGATCGTCGGTCCCCAAATCTCGCCATTGATTATGGTCGTTTTTTGAGGCCCAGAGAAGGAGCTTTCCAAGAGTCTGCTGAGCCGAAAGTTGATATGCCGTCGACAAGCCCCGCTCGGTGGCGAGGTAGAGGATGAAGCTGTCGATCTGCACTTGCATTCAGGAGGATGCTAGCTTCTTCGGGATGATTCATCACGTCACAAATCAATGAATCGAGATAGTTCGTCTTTTAGTTAGAGGAAAAATTTGGAGTCGGTGTTTTTATCTCTGTAAGAAGCGGCCCCGAAATTATGGTAAAGTGACTTTCATTCTGGCCATCGCCTTCGCCATGAGTGGTCTTTACGTATGGGGCCAATTTCTTCGTTATAGCGACTGCGACTTGTATATTCCAAATTAGCTGATTCCAGCGCCTGTTGAACAATTGAGAGGTCCTTCTGGTGCTGACTAGGAGAAGTAATTCACGCCCGCTCTGAAGAGCGGTTGGTGGAGGTTCCCAGTGATGTTTTGGCCGACCGAGGGGCCGCGGCGTTCGGTGTGGCCCATTTTGCCCAGAACTCGGCCGCAGGGACTGGTGATGCCTTCAATGGAGTGGATGGAGCCGTTCAGATTGAACCCGGGGTTCATCGTGGGGGCTCCGTCGAAGTCGGTGTATTGCGTGGCAATCTGACCGGCGGCGGCGAGTTGTTTGACGTCTTCTTCAGTGGCGTAGAATTTTCCTTCGCCGTGGGAGAAGGCGATGTTGTGAAGGTCCCCGACTTGGGCGTCTGCCAACCACGGGGAGAGGTTGGATGAAATCCGGGTCGTGGCATAGCGGGCGATGTGACGTCCGATGTCATTGTAGGTGAGGGTCGGAGCACCGGGTTGTGGATCGCGAATTTCGCCGTAGGGAACGAGCCCGGTTTTGACGAGTGCCTGGAAGCCGTTGCAGATGCCGAGGATGAGACCGTCGCGGTTCTTGAGGAGGTCCATGATCGCATCGGCAACGCGAGGGCTGCGCAGGATGGTGGCGATGAATTTCCCGGAACCGGCGGGTTCGTCTCCGGCGGAGAAGCCGCCGGGAAGCATGAGGATTTGGGAGCTCTTGATGTGGTCGGTGAGTGACTGGAGGGATTCCTCGACAGCTTGCGGAGTGAGGTTGCGGAAGATCTCAATGTGGGCCTCGGCTCCGACTTCGCGGAACACTTTGGCGGTGTCGTATTCGCAGTTGGTGCCCGGAAATGTTGGAATGATCACTTTGGGGCGCTGAACGTTCAAGGTTGAACGTCCAACATTGAAGGTTGATGTGAAGACTTCGGCTTCGCTGGTGGAGGGATCGGTGATTTCGGGATAGATGTCGGCGAGAGGTTCGGTCCAGGCCTCTAATAATTCGTTGAGGTCGAGAATTTGCTCACCGATATTGAATTGGGCTTTGGCTTGGGTTTTGCCGATGACGATCGCTCCAGGGATTTCTTCATCGGATTCGATGAGGAAGGAAAGGAAGCGCTCTTGATAAAGATCGAGGTCAGTGTCGATGGTGGCTCCAATTTGGTTTCCGAAGGCCATCTTGGATAAGCCGGTGGCGAGGCCGCCGTGGTCGAGGGTGTGGGCGGAGAGGATCTCGGCTCCGTGAAGCGTGTCAGCGATTTCTTTGAGTTTTACGAAATCGGGGAGTTGGTTCTCGTCGCGAGGAACTTCGAGGAAGGAAATGAGAGATCCGGCCTTTTTGAACTCAGGTGAGATGACGTGATTGGTGCTGCCGGGAGCGAGGGCGAATGAGACGAGGGTTGGAGGAACGTCGATATCGTTGAAGGTTCCGGACATGCTGTCCTTCCCGCCAATCGCTCCGAGACGGAGTTCGTGCTGGGCTTTGAAGGCTCCGAGGAGGGCGGCAAAGGGAAGTCCCCAGCGCGAGGCGTCGTCGCCAAGCTTGGGAAAGTATTCCTGGAGAGTAAGGCGGATGTCGCTGAGTCGGGCGCCGGACGCGACAGCGCGGCAGACCGATTCAGTGACGGCGTAGGCTGCGCCATGGAAGGGACTCCAGGTGGCGATATTGGGATTAAATCCCCAGGACATGTGAGTGCAGACCTTGCTGTGGCCTTCTAGGAAAGGCAGGGTGGCGACCATGGCGTCGACTGGGGTGCGTTGGTGCTTTCCTCCGAAAGGCGCGAGGACAGTTCCTGCGCCGACGGAAGAGTCGAAGCGTTCGCCGAGACCCTTTTGGGAGGCGGTATTGAGGTCGCCAAGGGCTTCGGGGAAGCTTTCATAAGCAACGCAGTCGAGCGGGCTTTCGGAGCCAATGTTTTCGACGTGGACCGTGGCCTCTTGTTGCACGCCATTTGTGTCGAGGAAGGCGCGGGTGAGATTGACGATGGTTTTACCACGCCAGGTCATTCGGAGTCGGCCGGTGTCGGTGACGGTGGCGACGTGGACGCATTCAAGGTTCTCCTTATCAGACTCCGCGATGAAGTAATCCATTTCGGAGGGGTCGACACAGATCGCCATGCGTTCCTGGGATTCAGAAATGGCGAGTTCGGTGCCATCGAGTCCGTCGTATTTCTTTGGGACGGCATCGAGATCGATATCGAGGCTGTCGGCGATTTCACCGATGGCGACGGAGACGCCACCTGCTCCGAAGTCGTTGCAGATTTTGATTTTGGGAGCGAGTTCGGGATTTCGGAAGAGGCGTTGGATTTTGCGCTCGGTGGGAGCGTCGCCTTTTTGGACTTCGGCTGAATTGTCGAGAGCGTCGTCGGTGTGCTCCTTGGATGATCCGGTGGCTCCACCGACGCCATCGCGCCCGGTGCGTCCGCCAATGAGGAGGATGTAATCGCCCGTAGAAGGTCCGCCGCGGAAGACATTCTTTCTCGGAGAGGCTGCCACGACGGCGCCGATCTCCATGCGTTTGGCGGCATAGTTAGGGTGATAGACTTCGCTGACTTTACCGGTGGCGAGGCCGATTTGGTTTCCGTAGGAAGAATAGCCGTGAGCAGATTCCTGGCAAATTTTGCGCTGGGGAAGTTTGCCGGGAATGGTTTCGTCGTAAGGTGTGCGCGGGTCGGCGGCACCGGTGACGCGCATGGCCTGGTAGACGTAGGAACGGCCGGAAAGCGGGTCGCGAATACAACCGCCGAGGCAAGTAGCCGCGCCGCCGAAGGGTTCAATTTCGGTGGGGTGGTTGTGCGTTTCGTTCTTAAACTGCACGAGCCATTCTTCGTCTTCCGCTTGAACGACGATCGAGGCCGCATTGATCTCATTGGAGATTTCGACATTGTCGAGTTCACCGGTTTTACGCAGCTCTTTCATGCCCATGAGGGCGATGTCCATGAGGGTGACGGGGCGCTCGGTATCAGGACCGTAAACTTCGTCGCGGACGCCGAGGTAGGTCTTGTAAGTGTCTTCGATGACCTCGGTCCCTTCGTCGAAGGAAACTTCCGCAATCTTCGACATAAAAGTGGTGTGACGACAGTGGTCGGACCAATAGGTGTCGAGCATGCGGAGCTCGGTGATGGTGGGCTCGCGGTGTTCTTCGTCGCGGAAATACTTCTGCGTGTGAAGAAGGTCGGCAGTTGACATGGCGAGGCCGAGTTCACTGCGGTAGGAGTCAAAGTCGGACTCGGATTTTGAATTGAAGCCTTCGAGGACTTTAACGTCGTCAGGAACCGGGCTGGATTGGCGCTTGGAAAGCGCAGTGACGTCAACTTCATGGGAGTCGACGGGGTTGATGAGATATTTCTTGAGGGAGTCGAGTTCGTCGGCAGAGATCGAGCCTTTCAGGATGACAATATGAGCCGAGGAAACGAAGGGTCGCTCTTTTCCGGTGAGGATTTGCACGCATTGGGCGGCGGAGTCGGCGCGTTGGTCGAATTGGCCGGGTAGGAATTCGATAGCGAAGGAAGTTTCGTCGCCGGAGATGGAAAGCTCGGAGCTTGCGGACTCAACCTGGGGTTCGGAGAGGATGAGCCGGGAGGCCTTTTCGAATTCCTCGTCGGAGAGGCCATCGAGATCGTATCGCTGAACAATGCGGGCGGAATCGATGGAATCGATGGCGAGATTTGAACGGAGGTCAGCGATGAGGTGAGCGGACTCGCTGGCGAATGAGGATAGTTTTTCGACGAAGAGGCGGTGCATGGCGAAGAATCGGACACGCAGGGTAGTCAAAGGGGCTGGGAGGACAAGTGTCTTGGATGATGAGATGACGAATGTGAATAAGTTTTCGCCGTTCTGTTTGCTGAAGCCCAAGGCCCAGGTGGAGGCCACACGAACGGCCCGGCGGAGCCGCGCACGGGTAACTGTGAAGAGCTCCGTTTTATTTTCGATTTTGTCGAAATATAGCCAGGTGTTTTAGGGAGCGGAACTACCGCTTTCGAAATTCGTATCGAGAATGACACTACACCGGAGATTATTAGCTGAACGTCTTCATTGGCCAAAAAAGAATCGTCCTTCGCAACAGGAAGGGCGAAGAGCGGAGCCAAAGAGAAGGAGGGATAAGCGCAGGCTTTTAGAAAATTCAGGTCACTTACTTGGCCGAATGAAGAGCGATCCGGCTCTTTTCGAGGAGTGCTTTGGTCGCTTTGATTCCGTCAATTTCGGAGAGTTTCCGTCCTTCGTATTCGACGCCGACGAAGCCGTGGTATTTATGATCCATCACGATCTTGAGAGCTTTGAGGAAATCGGTTTTTGTCTCGTTGCCTTTGTCGTCGAAGTCGTGTGATTTGGCGGAAACGCCTTTGGCATAGGGCATGAGTTCGGTGAGGCCTTTGTAGCGATCGTATCCGTGGAAATTTCCGAAGTCGGGAAGAGCGCCACAGTTGTCGAGGTCGACGTCTTTGAGGACCTTGGCCATCCAGGCTCCGTTGGAAGAAAGTCCGCCGTGGTTTTCCACGATGACGTTAATGTGGTGGTCTTTGGCAAAGGTGGCAAGAGCTCCAAGACCTTTCACGCAATTGGCGGCCTTTTCGTCATCGGTTTTTCCTTCGCCGTGGGAATTGACGCGGATTGAGTGGCACCCGAGGAATTTGGCTGCTTCGACCCACTTCTTGTGGTTGTCGATAGTCTTCTGACGTTTGGCATCAGTCCCGGCGCCGAGGTGTCCTTCACCGTCAACCATGATGAGGACGTTGCTCATGCCAAGATCGGAAACGCGCTTCTTGAGTTCGGCGAGATACTTCATATCCTTTGCTTTATCCTTGAAGAACTGGTTGACGTATTCGAGCGCGAGGATGTTAAAATTCTTCTTGGTGAATTCAGGCCATTCCATATTGGTGAATTCTCCTTTCTTGAGAGCGCGGTGGTTGGACCACTGGGCGAGAGAGATATCAAATAGGTCCTCGGCCTTCGCTCCAGCGTGGTGGTTGGCGACGGCAGGAGCGGCGAGGGCAGCGAAAGAAGATTGAATGAAATAGCGACGTGTCATTCTGGGAGTTTCAGGGTGGACGTAGGAGATGGAAAGAGCAAAGTTTGGGAGCAATGAGCATTATTACCAAGCGCGGGGACGAGGGGATGACTGATCTGTTGTTCGGAGGCAAGGTTTCGAAGACTGATTCTCAAGTGGAGGCCTTGGGAGCAGTTGATGAATTAAACGCGTCCCTGGGGTTGGTAAGGGTGGTGATGGAGGGTGAAGGTGCCGAGGCGATTGATCAGGTGCAAAAGTGGTTGGTGACCTTAATGGGAGAATTAGCCATGCCTGCAGGGAAGGAGGAGGAG
>JAKMEV010000248.1:0-2767 GCA_022425785.1 Akkermansiaceae bacterium
ATCGGTATCAGGATTAAGGGGATTAGTCCCTGAAGATTCTTCCTGACCATCGTTTAAGCCATCATCATCGCTATCGGCCTGGTTAGGAAGAGTCTTACTATCCAATTCCTCTTTATTGGTGCGACCATCTTCGTCTGGATCCCCATTCGGGCCATTAGCCGGATTGATAGAACCGTCGTCGCTATCGTCTAAGCCGTTATCAATCTCCCATTGAGTAGGTAGGCCATCCTCGTCATTATCGCCAATAATAACGGTTTCGAGGCGGATGTTGTCAAAATGTGATCGTCCACTCGCGCTATTATCGCCAAGTAGAACAACAATGGTCCCCGCAGGAACTGCGTCGGTCGTCGTGAACTGTAACGGAGCAGCATCTACAAAAGTCCCTGTTGGAGCATCGGTATTAGCATCAATCGTTTCATATGCAATTACGCCTGGATCGAGTAAGACGTCAGCAGTCGTAAATAAATTACCATTTAAACCAAGGTTTTCTGCGCTATTTAAAATCGCGTAGACCGAAACGTTTCCCGCAGGAGAAAAACCCGCGTTGCGATTACCCACACCAACGGTCAGTTGGTATGTGGTATTTGGTTCAAAAGAGACACCTGTATCTTGCCAGATATAGTATCCGGTGGCCATTCCGATGTGATCCGTGCCCTCGGACACAAAACCAGCAATAAATTCTTCGAAAGCTTCTCCTGAATTCTGTCCATTAAGACCTTCCCAATCGGGAAACAAATCATTATTCCACCCTCCGGCTGTCATATCCCCGCCAGAATTTGATTCGAAACTGGGGTCAGTGAGGTCGATCGGCGCTGCAAGTAATGTTCCACATCCCAAAATAGCAAAAATCGTCGTTCTTTTGACATTCCTTAGGGTGTTTTTTGAAAAGTTCATGATTCAATTAGAGAGTTAGAGGTTGAAAAACGCTTGCGAGGAGAGTTGCATAAAAAATCAACCGTTGTGAAGCTTAATTGGTCTCCATTTACAAAAGGCTTTAAGCTCGTATGATAATCCCAATTTCTAAACCATTTATTAAAAGTCTCCTGACGCTACGCATTGTTTAAGATGAAAATCTCCACCAAGTCCATAATCACTCTTTTAATTAGTTTTCTCTGTTCGGGTGTTCTAACAGCTCAAGTAGTAATCAACGAAATTCACTATAACCCAAACGACGAAACGAGCGCCGAAGAGTTCATTGAGCTTTATAATTTGGGAGGAAATTCAGTCGATATTTCCGGTTGGACGATTAGCGATGCTGTGGAATTTTCCATTCCTGAGGGAACCATAATTCCGCCTAACGGTTACCTGGTAATTGGGGAAGACCCAGGCACCTTGAATTCGGTTTTTGGTATCACGGCCTTAGGGCCATGGGAGGGTAGACTTCGCAATACTGGTGAGGAGATTGATCTGCGTAATGCTTTAGGAACCTTGCAAGACCAAGTCGATTATAATGATGGATTCCCCTGGCCCACTGGAGCCCGGGGCGGTGGCGGCTCGATGGAGCTCATTAATCCGGCCCTCGATAATAATCTCGGCGGATCGTGGCGGACCTCAGGAACAACAATCGACACCGGCCCAGGGCCGGACACAATCTATATCAGAGAGAATGATGCAAATTGGAGATATCGCAAAGGAACATCCGAGCCGTCGTCGCCGGCCGACAAATGGCGCTCCCTCACTTTCACCGAAGATGCTTCGTGGATTACTGGCCAAGCTCCCCTTGGTTATGGCGATGAAGATGACACCACGATTCTCGATGATATGCGCAGAAACTATTCGACGGTTTATCTTCGGCGAGAATTCACAATCGACCCACTCGAAATTCCGCAAAACTTAAAGCTGAAAATCTATGCAGATGATGGAGCAATCATCTGGATTAATGGGCAAGAAGTCAAACGGGTGCACGTCACTGATGAAGAGAAATCCTTTGATGGACGTGGAGAAAATCATGAAGCTGAATGGGAAGAGTTTATCATAGGCGGAGCAAATAACTACCTTGTAGGCGGAACTAACGTGATTGCGGTTCATGCCCTGAACGCGAGCTCCACAAGTAGTGATTTTTCAATTGATGTCTCTTTAGAGGCCACCAACGAAGCCTCTGGCGGCGGCACAACTCCGAGCCCCGGATCTCCCAACACATCAACTTCAAACCTCACTCCTCCGGCAATTCGTCAGGTTGAGCACTCACCCCAGCAACCAACGTCCGATGAGTCGGTCACCATTACGGCGAAATTAACGGACCCTGACGGAATGGGACCGGTGACCTTAGACTATCAGATAGTCAATCCAGGATCATACATTCGACTTGAGGATGCTGCTTACGAATCATCCTGGATTTCAATTAAAATGTCCGATGATGGAAATAATGGTGACCTTGTAAGCGGTGATTCAGTTTATACAGCGGTGTTACCTAAGGTGATTCAATCTCATCGTCGTCTCATTAGATATCGAATCCACTTTGAGGATGCCAATGGGACAGCAGAAACCGCCCCGTATGCTGATGATCAGCAACCAAATTTCGCTTATTTTGTCTACGATGGAGCCCCCTCTTGGGCAGGATCTTTTAATCCAACAAGTCGCCGGGAAACGTTCCCGAGCTCATTAATCAATAGCCTATCCACGTATCATCTCATCGCAAACAGCACAGATGTAAATAACTCACAATACAGTGGAGGCTCTGATGGTAGACACATGAAAGGAACTGTAGTCTACAACAGAAGGGTCTACGACCATATTGAATTTGAAAACCGAGGTGAGGCCTCAACTT
>JAKMEV010000249.1:0-2361 GCA_022425785.1 Akkermansiaceae bacterium
CTCGTAAAGCACGCCCTCCCTTGCCATTCGGTTGAGATTGGGAGTCTTTACACCAGCCGTGCCATAGCACTCCAGATCCGTCCCCATATCCTCGGCCATAATCCAAATAATGTTGGGCTTTCTACTCTCGGCCATTAATCGGGAGAGACAAAAGGCTACTAATAATACGACCCTGCCAACATCTCTAATCCCTTTTCTTTGTTTCACGGTAATGTCTGACCCTGTTTTTAAGAAAACCAGAGCAAGGGATCGACAAAAAAGCTCTCAGGGCAGTAATAACGCGCAAAGACGACTCGTCACATGGTCCCAGAATTGGTTTCCAGCACGGCCTTTCTCATCATGTCATTCCTGAGCGAAGATCCCCGCAAGCCAGAGACCTAGCCTCCTCCATCCATTCACAAAAAAGCCGACGGAGTCATCCCCGTCGGCCTTTTATTAAGTTCACTTCTTACTTCATCAAGGAGCCCATCAGGTCGTTCATACCCGCTACCACACTGGCCGGATTCTTGACCATTCCGGCCGCGAGGAGAGCATTGTCAGCCAATTGATGGGCGACCATCTCAGCCACCGTGGCATTGGAAGAACGCAGCTCGTTGAGCTTTTCAACCAATTCGTGACCAGGGTTAAACTCAAGACGAGCCTTCAACTCGGGAGCATTTTGGCCCATCGATTCCATCATGGCACGCATTTGACCACTTGGAGCATCCTTGGGGGTAAGAGCCACGACCGGGTGCGACACCAGACGCTTTCCGACCTCCACACTTTCAACCTTCTCCTTAAGAGTCTCACCCAACCAATCGACGAGTTCCTTACTCTCCTCTTCGTTGAGCTTTGATTCCTCTTCCGGAAGATCGTCCATCTCAATCTCCGCCCGATCAGCACTGACCAGAGCCTTCCCTTTATATTCACGGAGGGTCTCCATGATGTAATCATCAATTCCATCGGTGAAGAAAATGACTTCAATTCCACGCTTTTGGAAAGCTTCGAGATAGGCTCCGCTCTCCATGGCCGCACGATCCAGACCAACAAGGTAGTAGATCGAATCCTGCTCTTCTTTGGCACGAGTGAGATAGTCTTCGAGTGAAGTTTTCTCCCCAGTTTCCGTCATGCTCGTTTCGAAGCGGAGCAATCCGGCAAGAGACTCATGGTGATCAAAGGAAGTCGCGATTCCTTCTTTGAGGAAGCGCCCGAAGACCTCGAAGAATTCTTCGTGCTTCTTCGGGTCCTTTTTCGCCTCGGTGGTCAGATGCTTGATGAAGCGCTTCGTCAAAAGGCGGTTGAGTTTCTGAATCAAGGCACTGTCCTGCATCGATTCACGGGAAATATTCAGCGGAAGATCTTCACTATCCACTACACCACGAAGGAAACGCAACCACTCGGGAAGAAGGCCCTGAGGCTCGGCATCGATAAGAACCTTGCGGCAATAGAGCGAGACTCCCGACTTCATCTGCCCGAAACCAAATCGCTCGGTATTTTCAGCCGGAGAGTAGAGCAATGCGTTGATATCAATCGGCGCGTCGGCACTAAAGTGAAGCGTGTGACGCGGCTCATCAACAGCGTGCGCGCAGTATTGGTAAAACTCCTTATACTCTTCGTCGCTGATTTCCTTTTTATTCTTCAACCAAATTGCTTCGACAGTATTGACGAGCTCTCCATTGAGATTAAGCGGAAATGAAACGAAACGTGAGTAGCGTTCGATGATACCCTTGATCGTTGCCTCCTTGGCAAAATCCGCGCAATCTTCTTTGAGATGCACCACAATCCGACATCCACGCTTTTCGCCTTCGGCATCGGATACGGTGTAACCACTCTGCCCATCACTCTCCCACTTCAAATGTTCCGTTTCCTCATCCCAGGAATGAGTGAAAACCTCCACCTTGTCGGCAGCCATAAAGGCCGAGTAGAATCCCACGCCAAACTGACCGATCACCGAAGCGTTGGCATCGCCTTTTTCTTTAAGCGCCTCCAAAAACTCCTTTGAACCGGAACGGGCAATCGTGCCGAGATTATCCGAAAGTTCCTGACGATTCATTCCGATCCCGTGATCTGAGAAGGTGATCGTCTTAGCTTCCTCGTCGGTAGTAATGTTAATTTCCAATGGAAGATCAGCCTCGAAAACGCTGTTCTCGGTCAACTGTTTTAATCTCAGTTTCTCGAGAGAGTCCGAGGCATTCGAAATCAATTCACGGACAAAGATTTCCTTATCGGTGTACAAGGAATGGATAACAATATCGAGAAGCTGCCGAACTTCGGCCTGGAATGATTGGGTTTGCGGTTCGCTCATAACTAATAAATCAGTGCGCGCGCAAAATAGCGAAGACTCACCCGCTGTCAACTCATGGCCGCGCAGCGCTCTAGGCC
>JAKMEV010000307.1:0-2322 GCA_022425785.1 Akkermansiaceae bacterium
GCCTTTCTCGAGAAGCTTCGACGAATCTTCAAAAATCGCAGCCGCCGAGGCATTGACTTCATTTTTCTCCAACGAGCTGTGATGAGTGAAGCGCTGGCCGACGAGATTACGAAAGGGCCGCAGAAAAATTGGCGTCAGAAGGGTCTGATCGTCCTCTCCCACCTGAAATAGTTGCTTCGAGGTCTGCAGCGGTTCATCGCGCGAAGGATTCCCCACTTTGGCCAATACCAGGCCGCTAATTTCGACATTCTCAAAGTTAAGCTTCAAAGTCATGGGAAGTCTCTAATGAGACAAATCGTAATTAGGAATCCATTTCCCCGAAAAATGCGTGAGATCGTCAAATTTCCTGTTCACTCTGACTGCGGTCGCTTCAACACCCCACCGCCATGCCATCCAAACGCCGCACTCTTAGCAAAGCCAATTTCTTTCTCGTCCGCGCCTTTGCCTCAATCGGTCTGTGCATCACCGGATATTTGCTGATCATGAAATTAACCGGGAAAATCAGCTCTATTGTCGGCTGCGGTGGTGAAGGCGGATGTGCCAACGTCCTCGGCTCAAAATGGTCGGCTTGGGTTCATATTCCAGTAAGTTTGCTCGCCGCACTATTTTACGCAGCCGTGATTGCATTGTCCTTTCAACGATCGCGCAGCCTGCTCATCTCTTCAGCGCTCGTCCTGATCGGCGCGGCTCTGTGGTTCATGGGAATCATGACTTACAAAATCGAATCATTCTGCCCCTGGTGTCTCGCCACTCACATCACGGGCATCCTCACCGCAATTTCAATTTTCGTGACGACCCGGCGGACCGGTCCGGTTTCCTGGACCGCTTGCTCCATTTTTGCCTTCGCCCCCCTCTCCGTCCTGATTGGCGGGCAAATTTGGGGGCCTGAGCCTGACACACATGCCATTAGCGAATATGCCGCCAAAACTAAAAACAAACCCATCCATCAACGCGGTAGTGGACGCCAACTTACCTATGGCGGGAAGATATTTAATATGGCGCAATTGCCCTTTATCGGCCCGGCCGACGCCAAGCACGTCTTCGTCAAATACTTCGACTACACCTGCGGATCCTGCCGGAACATGGAAGAAGACCTCGACAAACTCATGGAAAAACATCCCGGGAAATTCGCGGTAGTCCTCCTCCCCACTCCGCTGAATCGTAAATGCAATTCCACCCTGAAACCGAAGATTAAAGACCATCCCTGGGCCTGTGAACTGGCCAAACTTGGCCTGGCGGCGTGGAGGGCTCAACCTGAGTCCTTCCCCGAGGTTCACAAGCGCCTCTTCAGTCGTCCTATTCTTACCGTGGAGGAGGCCCGCCGTGAAATTTCACGGATCATCCCCAAAGAAAAACTGAGTCAATCATTGAAGGATCCATGGATCAACGACCTCATCAAAGCCAATACCGAGGACTCTCAAACTCTCTCTGCCCAGAGCGCCGTCATGCCCAAACTGCTCATCGTCGACACCAAGGTCTTTCAGGGAGTCGCCAAGAGTTCAGACATTTTTGTCAGTAAGATGGAAAAGCTCTTCGGACTTTAAGCGCCCTTCTTTTCCGAAAACTCCTTGATCAATTCCTCCCGATGTTCCGCCACTGCGCGGTCGAAATTCCCAAGAAGATCACCCGCCTTATCGGCGGATGTAATCAGGGCAATAATGAGATACTGCGTAATCGCAACAAAGTAACACACCCACCCGACTGTTCCTTCCGTCGTCCCGGCATCCCCGCCAAAAATCGCCGCCATCATCGCCAATACCGGAGAGGAACGATTGAGGTGCGTAAAGGAAAACTTCTTGATCCAACGAACACGATTCACCCAAATTTTGCGCAGACATCCTTTCCCCATCGGGAGATTCAAGGGGCCTGAATGAATGACTGCAAAAACCGCCTGATCTGGCATCAATTCAATCACTCCAATCACCAGGAGTAATCGAAAAAAGACTCCGATCCATCCCTGGTCACCATCAAGATCCAGAGGAACTCATCCAAAAAGCAAGTGCTCCATGTTAGCCGTTGCCACCAACAAAATCAGAGCCGCCCGAAACCATCCCTCGAGATCTTTTTCCAGTTCCTCCTCCACCTGGGCCATACGCATTCCCCGACGCACCACGAGACGAAAAAGAGGAATAGCAATCAAGCCGACCAGAATCCTCGTTAAGGGTTTGAGCAACGGACGGAGTATGGTCCATCGAATGATATTTCCAAACACGGCAAGAACCTGCGACATCCGGACCAAAAGGTGAAGAAGAGATGACAACACATCGATCCTCCCAGCCGCCGGGATAGCATGGAACGTCCGATTGAGACTCGCCTCTAGCC
>JAKMEV010000308.1:0-2030 GCA_022425785.1 Akkermansiaceae bacterium
GTGGAGGAAAAGGCAAGGGCACCTTCCAACAAAGCGGGGGGACGGTGAAAGTGGAGACGATTCACCGAGATGGGGGGAGCTATGAGTTGGTTTCTCCACAGGCCCAGCTTTGGGTCAAAATGGGTGCCGAGCAACTCGTTCATTTTCTTCCCGAAATCCCTCGCTCCACACGCGGCGAGTGGACTGTTTTTTCCCACACTCGATAAGGTGTCGGAATTTTAGAGCGCCTCGGTGTGTCGGATTTTCAGCGGCCCTTCGTTGGTGGAAAACCATTCGGCTTTGGCCTTGCCATCCTCGACGATGATGCCAAGGAAGCCGCCTTTTCCGCTGAAGTAGCGATGCATGGGATGCTTGCCAGGATTGCCGCCGTAGGAATGTTCGTCGTTGATGGGGCCGCAGCCGAGTTCGATTAATCCGGTGCCGGGATCCTTCGAGCAATACTGCCAGTGGCGGTCGCCGCAGATGACGTAGGTGTTTTTCATCGGGGCGAGGAAGTCGCGGAGCTCTTGTCCTTCGTGTTGGAAAGCGGCGTTGGCGTGGTTGTCGGACTTGCCTTTTTTGTCGGGTCCGACAATGGGGCCGGGGGTGATCAGGAATTTATAAGTGGCGTCGGATTCGCTCATTGTCTTTTTGAGCCAGGCTTTTTGTTCGCCACCGAGGATTGTTTTATTCGGTCCGTCCTTGTCCCGGTTTGAGGAACGGAAGTCGCGATTTTCAGTGAGCCAGACTTGCACGTCTTTTCCCCAACGAATGGTGCGATAAGTCTTCTCGCCCATGGGGACTTGCTCGCGGAAGATGGAGAGTCCTTGGTCGAAAGTGAGGTCGCCGTAGGTCTGTCCGGGCCAGCAATCATTCTTCAACGTGTCGTGGTCGTCCTTCATGAAGTAGGAGGAGACCTTGCGGTGGAAATTGAGGTTGTGTCTGTAGGCGAACATCAAATTCCACTTCGCGCGGGCCTGCGCGATCGACTTGGCTAAGGGTGCTTTGTCGTAATAGAGGATGTCTCCGGTGTGAACGAAGAAATGCGGATGAAATTCCAACATCTGTTTGTAGGCGAGATGTCCGTCGGATCCGGAATCGATGCTCCGAACGGCCTGACAAGTTGAGACGATGAAGCGGATGGGCTGAGTGGTGTGGGCATTGGGTGCGGTTTGGAATGCACCAGAAATTTCCGACGAGGAGGCTTCGGATCCGACTTTTCGACTTTCTAAGGTGTAGTGGTATTCATGTCCTGGATGAAGGTCGGTGAGATGGAATTGGTGGGTGAAGTCCTTGTCCGCTTTGACTTTTACCCAAGGAGTTTCCCTGGGCGCACTTTTCAGACTGATACCGCGGTAGCGAACCCGGGCTTCGCCTTCGATCCCGGGAGCTACTACCAAGGGCATCTTGATTTTATCTTTCTCCTTTGAAGTCAGGCCTTCGGTGAAAATGGGGAGTTGATCAAAATTGGCAGATTCTTTTTCAGTCAAGCGAACCCAGACGATGGCTGAAGTCTGATCGACTTCGCCGACTTTGACGCCGGAAGCGAAGTAGGGTGCCTCATCGGCTGACAAGATGCCGGTGAGGAAGAGGAAGGTGAGGATTCTCATGGTTTAGTTTCCTTTGGGGAAGGGCCAGGGTTTTTGGGCAGGGAGGGAGAGGAGGTGTTTGACGGCAGCTTCGAGTTGGCGGTCTTTTCCGGCTTCGCGATCTTCGGGATTGTTGGCGACTTTGATGTCGGGTTCGAGTTGGGTGTTCTCGAGGTAGTTACCTTGAGGTCCGATGGTCGAGACCTGGGGAATGCCGAAGATGATGGTACGGTCATGAAGACGTTCCCACCAAACGGCCGTTCCGGTTCCGGGGACGGGCATGCCGATGAGCTTTCCGATCTTCAAGGTTTTGTAGGCGAAGGGGAAGAGGTGCGCGTCGGAGTAATTGCCTTCGCCCATGATGACAGCGGAGGGTTTGTTCCAACGGAAGAGTGGTTCGCCACCCATATTGCTTTGACCGCGAGGGTAGAATCTCAGGAAGGTTTTTCCGCTGAGAAAGGT
>JAKMEV010000324.1:0-19177 GCA_022425785.1 Akkermansiaceae bacterium
GTGTAGCTGCGTCCGCTGCGCTGGCGTTCCTTGGGGTCGTAGGCCGAGACATTGATGAACTTGGGCGCTTCACCGTAGGAAACTTTGCCGTATTTTGATCCGCAGCTGCTCAAGAGGACAACGGCGAGTGAAAGAAAAATGGTGCGGATGATCATGGGTGTTTTTGAGTTCTATAAGCTCATGCGAAAATGGAAAGATACAAAGCGCGCCTCCGTATCCAATCACGTGCGCTTTTTAGGCTTCATTATTTTTTTAGGAACCGGAAATCTTTTTGGGTTTCCGAATAGCCCTGCGCCCAAGAAAGAGGGAGTGCCCGAGACGCATTGGGCCTTTCAGCATCCGGTCAAACCGACGCTTAAGGGGAAGCTACACCCGATTGATGAATTGCTGGCCCGGAAGCAGAGAGAGGGTGGATTCGAAGCGGTGGGTGTAGCTTCACGTGCCACGCGCTTGCGTCGTCTTTGGCATGTCGCAACGGGGCTCCTTCCCAACAGAGCCGAGCGAAAGCAGTGGATGGCCGACAAGCGGACCGGAGTCGAATGGACCAAGGCCGCGACGGAAGCGGCGCTGGCGAGGAAGACGTTCGGCGAACGTTGGTCGCGGCACTGGCTTGATGTCGCGCGCTATGCCGATACGCGGGGAGCGGCGGTCACTCAGAACGAAGATTATCCCTACGCCTATACCTATCGTGATTGGGTGATCGGAGCCTTTAATAAAAATATGCCCTATGATCGCTTTGTGCATCTGCAGGTGGCTGCGGATTTGATGAAGGCTCCTCTCGAGGATCAAGCGGCTTTGGGTTTTCTGACGGTGGGTCGGGCTTATCAAGGCGGGCAGCGTCATCTCATGGTCGCTGATCAAATTGATGTCACCACGCGGGGGGTGATGGGACTGACCGTGACCTGCGCGCGTTGCCACGATCACAAGAGCGATCCGATTCCTACTGCGGATTTTTACAGTCTCTACGGTGTCTTTGCGAGTGCGAGCATGCCCAAGAATCTGCCCAAACTCTCCGAGCCTGAAGACTCGCCGGGTTATCGAAAGTTCAAGGAGGAGCATCGTAAGCTGGCGATGGAGGTGCACAAGTTCATCAAGTCCGCCATTCCCGAGTATGAAACGCCGAAGGACCTCTTTGATTTCTCGATGCGAAAAACCCCACATAAGCTGAATCAAACGCAGCGGGATAAGTTTCGAAAGCTCTCGAGTAAAGTCACGGGGCTGGAGGCGAAATCGCTCTATTCCCCCGACCGCGCGATGATCGTGAGGGAAGGGAAGGTGAACAACCCCTACATCTTCACGAGGGGAAATCCCGGGGCGCGGGGAGAGAAGGTGCCGCGTCAGTTTCTCAAGATCTTCCGCGAGGAGGGAGAGGTTTTTAAGAATGGCAGCGGGCGATTGGAGCTCGCGATGCGGCTAACCGATGATCGTAATCCGCTCACCGCCCGGGTCTGGGCCAATCGTGTTTGGATGCATGTCGTGGGTACTCCTTTAGTCGATACGCCGGGTGACTTTGGCGTCGAAACAGCCAAGCCCAAGCAGCTCGAGCTGCTCGATCATTTAGCCCTTTTTCTGGTGGAAAACAAATGGTCCACCAAAGCGCTCATTAGCCACATCACGAGCTCGCAGAGTTGGAATCGTGAGAGCAAGGCGCCGGCGGGATTGATCGAGCGCGACCCTGAGAACCGCTACTTCGCGAGATCGAACCGGGTGCGGAAAGACCTCGAAGCATGGCGTGACTCCGCTTTGCAAGTGAGTGGTCGGCTTGATGGGAGCCTGGGCGGTAAACCGGTGACACTGGACAAGGCTCCCTTCAGTGATCGTCGCACCGTTTATGGCCGGGTTCGTCGAGGATACCTTCCAGCGGTGATGCGGGCCTTTGATTTTCCGGGTTCCGAGGAAGCACTCATGCGGCGTTCCGAAACAACGACGCCAATGCAGGCGCTGTATCTCATGAACAGCCCTTCGCTGCATGTGAAAGCTCGCTCTCTGGTGAAAGGCCTCACCGTTTCTCCGGAAAGTGTGCTACAAGTTTACCAACGAATTTTCCACCGTCCAGCGAGTGAAGAAGAACTATCCGCCACGATGACTTGGTTGAAAAGTGCTGCGACTCATCGCACCGCCGGTGCGTGGGATTATGGATATCTCACCAAGGATTCTTTGGAGCTTAAAAGCCTGCCATTATATAAGGATGGACGATGGACCGGAGGGCCTCAGATGCCCGACCCCAAACTGGGTTGGTTGATGTGGAATGCCGCCGGAGGGCATCCGGAGCTCGATAAGTCAGCTGTCTTGAGCTGGAAGGCAATGGAAGATGGCGAGCTTACGATTGAGGGAGAGTTAAAAGTTCCCACCCCCAATGGCAACGGAGTGAGAGGACGCGTGATGCGTTCGGATGGCACCGTGCTTGGTGAATGGCCTGTTGACCATGGCAAGGAGTCGGCGACAAGGCTCACTGGAGTGAAGGTGAAAGCAGGCGAGCACGTTTGGTTTGTCGTCGATAGTCGGGGTGAGCAAAGTCATGATTCCTTCAACTGGGCTCCCCGGCTTTCTGATGCACGTGGCGAAGTAGCCAATGCGAAGGATGAATTTGGCGGCTTGGGACTTAAGCCATTGGCACAACTCGCTCAGGTGTTATTGTTGAGCAACGAATTCTTTTTTGTCGATTGAGATGAAGCATCACGAACAAGGCCACGGCGGCTACATTGGCACCCGGCGCGAATTTCTTTCCCGCTATGGAATGGGCATGGGAGCCCTCGCGATGGGCGGGCTTCCCAGTGCGGTGGCGTCAGGGGCCACTAGTCCGCTTTCTCCCAAAATGCCGCAGAAGCGAGGAAAGGCGAAGGCCGTGATTCATCTCTTCATGAACGGGGGGCCATCTCAGGTGGACACCTTCGATCCCAAGCCGGAGCTGACGAAGTATGACGGGAAGAAAATCCCCCTGGAATTGAAGACCGAGCGTCCTACCGGGATGGCAATGAAGTCTCCCTTCTCCTTCAAGAAATACGGTGAAAGCGGCCTCGAAGTCTCGGAGATTTTTTCCAAAGTTGGTGAAGCCTGTGCCGATGAGTTGTGTGTCATTCGCTCGATGCGTGCCGAAGTTCCCAATCACGAACCCTCGCTGCTCTTGATGAATTGCGGAGACTCGCGCTTACCGCGTCCGAGTGTGGGATCGTGGGTGACATACGGTCTCGGAACAGAGAACCAAAATCTACCCGGCTTCGTCTCAATGTGTCCGGGAGGTTATCCAATTTCCCGGACTCAAAACTGGCAGTCGGGTTTTCTTCCGGCGGCTTATCAAGGGAACTATGTTGACTCCAAGAACAAGGATCCGAAGAAGTTGATCGAGCATATTGTGCCGAAGCATCTTGAGCGCAGCAAGCAGCGCGAGCAGTTGGATTTTCTTCGCCAGCTCAACGAGAAGCATGCCGAGGAACGTGGTCGCGATCAGGAGCTGGAAGCACGGCTGGAGAGTTTCGAATTGGCTTACCGCATGCAACTCGAAGCGACCGATGCCTTTGATGTTTCAAAAGAACCCAAATATATTCGCGAGATGTACGGTGATACCTTGCAAGGTCGGCAGATGTTGATCACGCGGCGTCTTGTCGAGCGCGGCGTACGTTTCGTGCAAGTCTGGCATGGCGCGGGTCAGCCGTGGGACAACCATGACGATCTGGAAGTAAACCACCGTAAATTGGCCGGGCAATGTGACCAGGCCATCGCGGCGCTCATTACGGATTTAAAAATGCGCGGGATGCTCGATGAAACTCTCGTTCTTTGGGGCGGGGAATTTGGCCGGACACCCGTGGTCGAGATGCCCAAAAAGGGAACGAATGCCGGGAAAATCAACGGCCGCGACCATAATCACTACGGCTTCACCACCTGGATGGCAGGCGGCGGGGTGAAGGGTGGCCATGTGCATGGTTCGACTGACGATTTTGGCTTTGCGGCAGCGACGGATAAAGTTCACGTGCACGACCTCCATGCCACGATGCTTCATTTGCTGGGCTTCGATCACGAGGCCCTGACCTACCGCTATAGCGGTAGGGACTTCCGCCTCACCGACGTCCATGGCGAGGTGATCGAGGATCTTTTAGCGTAAGGCTGGACTCGTTTCGCCGTAGACGATCTCGTTTTCTTCATCCCAGGACCAGCCGTAGAATCCGTCGTCGTAGTTCTTCGCGCGGAGTCCGAGTGAGATCGCGACGAGGAAGGCGATGCTGGATCGCCAACCGGTGCCGCAGTAGAAAATCAGGGACCTCTTTCCGCTCGCAACATTACCATCGAGAATTCCTTGATCGAGCCATCGTTGCGCAACCGAATCCAGTAGTGGACCGATCTTGTCCGAGTTTTGATCGACGAGGTTTTTCCAGTCGCCCTGATACTCGGCGCTGGGAATGTGACCTGCTTTCGAGAAGAAGGAATATTGATTGGGATTGGTGCCATCCCATTCGTCTCTTCGCCGAACATCAATCAGTTTGCCATGGGAGGAATTGAGTCGGGAAACTTCGTCTGTCGTGGCGAGGAATTCGGATCGAATCTGCCATTTGGCAGACGGGCTTTGGAGGGGATTGGGGGCCATTCCGGCGATCTCGATGAGCGGGGAAGTTTCATTACCGTGAGTGATCCAGGAACGAATCCCGCCATCGAGAAACCGGACTCGTTGGACTCCGGCATAGAGCAAAGCCCAGGTCAGTCTGGCGGCAGCCATCGAGCCATCGGGATCGGTTCCGTAAACGATGACGAGGGTGTCGGGAAAAATACCGATGTTCTCCAGAGCGAGAGTGAGCTCGTGGTCGGGGAGGAGGTTTCCGTCCGAAGGGTGATCGTAGTTGGGATAGTATTTCGAGCGATCAGTGCCTGCTTCCAGATAGGAGGGGTGCATTTGAAGTGCGCCCGGAAGGTGGGGAGAGTGCTGGTCGATTCGCGCGAGAGGGTGATCGGCGGAGCTGAAGTGCGCTTCGATGAGTTGGCACGGCTCATGGGGATTCTCGAGGAGTTGCTCGAGTGCAAGAGCGTCGATCAGCTGGAAATCGCTGAGTCGGGGAATTGATGCTTTGAGTGACGTTATTGAACGGCGACCGCCGTCCGGGGAAACTGTCACCGGGCGCATCGCTCTGGTTTGTAAACGTAATCAATCATTGGAGGGAAAATTTAGAACACGATTTTTTCCCGTCAATCGGAGAATTTATTGGTCCTTCAGAAACTCCCGCATCTTGGCGGGCTTGTTGGTGGTGACGGAATGCACCCCGGCTTTGACAAAGCGTCTTCCCTGGGCCGCGGTATCGACGGTCCAGACATGGAAGCCGAGTCCGTGTTGTTTCAGAGTGCTCCCTAATTTGGCGGCGAGTGAATCGACAGCTTTGGCTCCGAGGCCATCAGCTTTGATGTCCTTCAAGGTCTGAATGGCTTTGGCGAGCTTTGATGAAATGTCCTCGCCTTTCTTTGGTTTAAGATCTGAGAGCCAATTCGCGGTGAGCTTCGGGTCGTGCTTCTTGATGGCTCGAACGACTTCTTTGTTAAAGGAAATGATGGTGATGAGTTTCCGGGGAATCTTTGATTGAGTGATTACCTCGGAAAGTTTTTGAACAATCTCCGGACCGCATTTGATTTCGATGAAAATCCCTTTTCCCTGAGGCATGCTGGCGAGGACCTTGGAGAGGAGTGGGATCTTTTCACCTTTCCACTTCGCCCCCTTCCATGATCCGGCATCGAGTTTCTTGAGCGTAGACCAATCGGTTTTCGATACGACGAGTTTCTGCCCGCTTGTCCGCCCGGTGTCGCCATCGTGCATTGCGATGATCTGCCCATCTTTGGTCAGTCGAAAATCGCCTTCGATGGCATCGGCACCCTGACGCCAGGCCTCGTTGAAGGCGGCCATGGTGTTTTCCGGGGCATCGGCTGAAGCTCCCCGATGGGCCACGATAATAGTCCCGGATGAAAGCAAAGGCAGAAGGCTGATCGCCGGAAGGAGGAAAGAAAGAAATCTCACTTCCGAGATCCTAGAAAGGATCTCCGGGCTTTTCAAAAGAGAAAACAAGTTTCGGAATCCCTTTCTACCATGCTCGAGGCTCAATTTCTTGATTACTTCGTGTTTTTGGAGCGAAGTTTTGCGAGGAGGGCCTGAGCGGTTTCCTCGTCGGTTTCGGCGACGTTCTTGGTTTCACCCTCGGCGGAGAGATGGTTGTAGAGTTCGAGGTGGCCCTTGGTGTGGGCAATTAGGCGATGGGTTTTGGTGCGGATGGTTCTTCCTTTGCCGTGATAGGAAATGGCGTAGCCTTTGGATTCGGCGAAGGGGTCTTTGAGTTGGGGAAGGAGGGAGGCTCCGTGGAGGTAGTCGGGTTTTTCGAGGCCGGAAAGGTCGCAGAGGGTGGGGAAGAGGTCGATGGTTTCGACGATGGAGGGGCTGATGTCGCCGGGTTTCTCGACTTCGGGTGCGACGATGATGAGGGGAGAGCGAACGGACTCTTCGAAGAGGGCATGCTTGCCCCAGATGGCGTGTTCACCGAGGTGCCAGCCGTGATCCCCCCAGACAACGATAATGGTGTCTTTGGCAAGATCGAGGTCGTGGAGCTTTTTGATGATGCGTCCGACCTGGGCGTCCGCGTAGGTGACGCAGGCTGCGTAGTGCTTGCGAACCTCGAGCGCGAAGGCGGCATCAGTGTTGGGGTTTTTTCCCCAGCGGTTATACTTCATGAATTCACCGGATCCGTGCCAGGTGGTCTTACCTTTCGGTTTTTCGGGGTGAGGAGTTTTGGGAAGTTTGGCGTTTTTGTAGGGCTCGAGGTATTTCGCGGGAGCACCGAAGGGGAGATGAGGACGAAGGATTCCGGTGGCGAGGAAGAAGGGTTTTTTGTCAGCAGCAACGAGGTCGAGTTGCTTGAGAGTCTCGTCAACGGCGATGCCGTCGGGATAAATTTCGTCGCCTCCTTCGAGGGCTTGAAAGAGATCCATGTCTTTGGCGTTCTTGCGGATCTCGCCATTGGCGAGTCCGTGCATCCAGCCGCGTGGGTGTTGCCACTTGCCGGCGGGGAGGAGATGGCGGTCCCAGGATTCGGGCATTTCGATTTTGGTATTGTCGTCCCAATTTGATCCGCCGCGTCCGCCGGGGTGGTGGGAAACTTTTCCAACAGAGACGGTGGTGTAACCGTTCTTGCGGAAGTGGGCCGGAAGCGAAGGGTGCTTGATGTTTTTGGCACGTGCGAAAAGGGCACCATTTCCGCCGGGGCCATATTGGCCGGTGAGGAGAGTATAGCGGGAAGCTCCACAGGTTGGGGCTTGGACATAGTGGCGGGAAAAGATGCGTCCTTTCGCGGCGAGGGTATCGATGTGGGGTGACTTGATGTAGTCGACACCGTAGCAGTTGAGTTCGGGACGGAGATCGTCGATGCAAATGAGTAGGACATTGAGCGTCTTGGCAGTAGCGGCGCCGATGAGGAAGAGGGAGGTGAGGAGTTTAATCATGATATTCGACTGGTTAGAAGTTTTGGGATTGCTCCATGGCGGTTTCGATGAAGCCCAGGACTTCTTTTCGGCCCTCCCGGGTTTTGTCGGAGGTCGTGAAGACGGGAGGTTCACCGTCGCTGAATTCGGCGAGGGCTTCCTTGAAGAGCTTGATGTGTTTTTCAACGGCACGGGGTTTGATCTTGTCGGCCTTGGTGAAAATGAGGGCGAAGGGGACCTGGTTCTCAATGAGCCAGCCGACGAATTGCAGGTCGATTTTTTGCGGAGTGTGGCGGGAGTCGATGAGGACGAAAGTGCCACAGAGGTTTTCGCGTTCGAGAAGGTATTCGGAAACGAATTCGTTGAACTGATCCCGCAACTCCTTGGACACCTTGGCGTAGCCGTAGCCGGGAAGATCGACGAGTCCCCAGGCCTCGTTGATTTTAAAGAAGTTGATCTCGCGGGTGCGGCCGGGCGTTTTGGAAACCCGGGCGAGACCAGATTTGTTGGTGAGCATGTTAATCAGCGAGGACTTTCCGACATTGGATCGACCAATGAAAGCGAACTCAGGGAGCGCAGAGCGCGGGGCGGTTTCGAGGCTAACCGCGGATTTTGAAAAACTTGTTGAGTGAATTCTCATGGACCCTTGGGGAGCATAGGAGGTCTTTTGAATTGGTCGAGCCTCCCGATGAAAGTTGCTAGTCTTCCTCTTAGTAGCTCGTTGCTAGGCAATCGGGAGCTCTATGAACAACATGAGCGGATAGATGTTTGGCGCGCGCGGTTAATTCACTAGCATTCTAGTGTAAGATGCTTATGAGCAGTTAATCCTTAGGTTTTGGCAGGACAACTCCTTGAAATTTATCCTTTTGAGAAGGATATTTTAGGTTAAAACCTATCCCCATTTTCTCGCTTTATTATGTCTAAAAAACCGTTTGTTCATATAGTGTCCTTAAAGCTTATGGCATGCTCTTTTATTTGTCCTGTCGGAGCCGCCGAGCCTTTGTTGGTGGCTGGAGATCCCATCATCCCCGTCGGAGAGGTTATAGGTTCGAACAGTAGCTACCCAGCCTCGGAAGGACCGGGGAATGTCCTGGATGGGAATTCAAATACCAAATATCTCAACTTTGGAAGATTGAGGTCGGGATTCATCGTGACGCCGTCAGGGGGAGCCGCGACGCTGGGAAGTATGAATCTTACAACGGCTAATGACTCGCCTGAGAGAGATCCAGCATCTATTGAGGTATACGGAACAAATGACCCCATTTTCAGTGTGGATAACAGTTTGGGACAGGCTGAATCCTGGACTCTTTTGGCTTCCGAAAATTTAGCTCTTTCAGATAACCGGTTGACCGTAAGTGAGGTTATTTCGCTGAATATTACGGTCGCCTACACTTCCTATAAGGTGATTTTTGGGGACACCAAAGGGGTGGGAAATTCGATGCAGATTGCTGATGTGAATTTTTATCAATCCCTCGATGCTTCTGGGAGTTCCTTTTTGGTTCCCGGCTCTCCAATTTTGGCGATTCAGCAACAGGAACCGAACTTTGAAAACTCGGAAAGTTCGTCGCCTGAATTTGAAGGGGTAGAGAATCTCCTCGATGGCTCGACTGCGACAAAGTATTTGAACTTTGGAAAAGAGAACACCGGATTCATTGTGACTCCTTCGGCAGGGTCATCAGTAGTGAGAGCGTTCACTTTATCCACTGCGAATGATTTTGAGGGGCGGGACCCGGTGAACTGGGAGCTTTTCGGAACCAAAGACGCGGTGATTACAGTGGCGCACCAATCCGGCTTGGGGAGAGAGGAGTGGACTTTAATTGCCTCCGGAACCCTGGCGCTTCCTCCTGATCGTGAAACCGCCGGAAGTCAGGTGATTTTTAACAATAATGATGCCTTTACTTCTTATAAATGGATCTGCCGCACGGTTAAAGATCCCGCAGGTGTTGAAATAAACTCAGTACAATTTTCCGAGTTTCAGTTTGATTGTGACCCGACTCTTAATCAACTGCCATTAGAGGTTCAGAAACTGACGCTTCTTCCCAATGGGACGCAGATTCAATTAGATTGGTCCGGGGCCGGGGGAACGCTTCACCTTCTTCAGTTTTCCACTGATCTGGGTGATTGGACCTATGAGGTGGATGATTCACTTGATCCCGATGAGGATAATCCGTATGTCGTGAATATTGCTGACCTACCGGTAAGCCCGAAAGGCTTTTTTCGATTTGTGAAGGCTGATTAGTAGATTGAATTTATTAAAATTAGGCGATGAGAGTTGGGGACAGGCTTTTAAGGATTTTTGGTGTATTGACCACAACGCTTGTGTCCCTGGAAGTCGCGGTGGCTGGAAGTGCCACTTACCAGTATTTTCGGTATACGCCGACGAAGCTCCGTAACGGAGCGGCGGCCAATAGTGTGCAATTGTCGGAATTGCAGCTGTATAGTGGTGGCACCAGAATTAATGGGGCGACCGCGAGCAATCCCGGAGGAAACAATCCCGGAAATGAAGGGCCGGAGAGGGCGGTCGACGGGTCGAGGTCAACCAAGTGGTTGGACTTCAACCAAAACCCTCTCGTGTTGAACTATGGTTCAGCGATCACGATTGACAACTATCGATGGGCCACTGCGAATGATGCCACGGAACGGGATCCAATTCGCTGGACTTTGGAGGGAAGCGCAAATGGTACGACGTGGACCTTGATCGATGATCGCAGTAATGCGGACCAATCGGTGACGACGAATCGTCGGGCATATTTGGCCAATATAGATCTCAATCAAATTCCCGATACTCCGGTAATCACATTTTCGGTGACAGCTGGCGGCGTGACTTCGGATGAAGCGGTCGGATTGCAGAATGGCCAAAGCGCTTTGCTGGATTGGGAAACAACGGGAGCGAGTTCGGTGACCCTGAATGGTTCACCGGTATCGGCCACGAGTACGCTGAGTGTTTCACCGGCGGTAACAACGACCTATGAAATCATCGGGAGCAATGGCTTCGGCCCGGCCTCGGCCCTGATCACGGTGTATGTGGGGAGCTCGGTCCTTCCGCCCGAGATCAACGAATTTTCGGCCGACCCAACGCGGGACGGAGTACTTTGTGATGAGGATGGCGACGCCTCGGATTGGATTGAGTTGTTTAACCCCAATCCCTTCGCGATTGATCCGGGTGGATACTTTTTGACCGACGATGTGACGAAGGTCGCGAAGTGGCAGATTCCGGCCGGTAGCATCATCGGGCCGGATGGATATCTGGTGATTTTTGCTTCGGGTAAAAACCGTGCGGCGGAGCCCTTTCATGCCAATTTTAGTTTGGCGCGCGGGGGAGAGTATTTGGCGCTGTTGGAAAACGATGGCACAACAATCGTGGAGGAATTTAGTCCGGCTTATCCTGCCCAGACCGAAGATGTTTCGTATGGTCAGGTGGGCGGAGGATACGATTTCTTCGTCGGACCGACTCCTGGGGCGGTGAATGACACCTCACCCGGAGCGCTGGGGCCGGACGTGGTTTTCGATACTCCTCCGCAATCATTTACAGGTTCCATTTCAGTGAGCCTATCGACTTCCTCGCCGTCAGCTGATATTCGTTACACCACGGATGGTTCTCTTCCCGGACCGAGCTCTTCTTTGTATAGTTCTGCGATTAGTTTGAGTGCTTCGGCTTTAGTTCGTGCGCGGAGTTATGAGTCCGGATTTGCGCCGGGAAAAGTGAAGGCGGAGGCTTATGTGAAATTCACCTCCACGGTGATCAACCAAACTTCAGATTTGCCGATTGTGGTGCTGGAGAACTTTGGAGGCGGTAGTGTGCCGAATGGCTCGGAGTTACAGAGCGCCTACTTGACTCTTTACGAGCCCGATGAAATCACCGGGCGGACAAGCCTTGCGGATTTGCCAACAAAAGCGAATCGGGCTGGAATTAAGCGCCGTGGATCCTCGACTCTCAACGACCCCAAGGGAAATTATCGTGTCGAGTTTTGGCGGGATGACAGTGAGGAGGACAAGAGCGTGAACTTGCTCGGGATGTCTGATCACGATGAGTGGATTCTTTTTGCGCCGTATCGTTTCGATCGCTCTCTAATTCGTATTCCCTTTATTCATGATCTCAGTAATGACATCGGGGCTTATGCCCCGAAGGGAAAGCTGGTGGAGGTCTATCTCAATACCAGCGGGAGTGTGGGGACGGGTGATTATCAGGGAGTGTATGTGTTGCAGGAGCGGATTTCGCGAGGCAAGGATCGCGTCGAGATTGATCGGCTTGATAAGAATGACGCCTCCGGTGAAGACGTGACGGGTGGCTACATTCTCAGTATCGACAGGCGGGATTCCGGAGATCAGGGATTCCGAAGTGCGCTGGGTCATCCCTTTGATCCGCCGAACGGATCTCCCCAACCATGGTATACTTATGTCTATCCCAAGGAGCAGAATCTTCTCCCCGAGCAGACGAGCTACATCAAGGGTTACATCGACGACATGGAGGCGGCTTTGTATGGCACGAATTATAAAGATCCGACGGTGGGCTACCGGGCTTGGCTTGATGCGGAAGCGACGATTGATTTTCATATTCTCAACGTCTTGACCAAAGATCCTGATGCCTTGCGATTGAGCACTTATCTGACCAAGCCGAGGAATGGTAAGTTGGCCTTTGGTCCGATTTGGGATTTTGACCGCACGATGGGATGCGACTCCGATAGTCGCTCGTCGAATCCGGTTGGCTGGAATCCTCCCCCGGATCGAGCTGAGTTTTTTGATTACGATTATTGGGGGCGTTTGTTTGATGATGAAGATTTCCTGCAGCAGTGGATTGACCGCTGGCAGGATCTGCGAACGGGGCAATTTGCCAATTCCGCGTTGACCGGTCGCCTCGATGGTTTGGAGGCGCAGGTTACGGAATCCCAGCCGCGCAACGCCGCGAAGTGGCCGGCAGTCGCTCCGAACGGCGGGCCATTGACGGGTCTCGGTGGTTGGGCTGGAGAGGTGGATCACCTGAAAAACTGGGTGACGCAACGGGCAGACTGGATGGATACCCAGTTCACCAATCCTCCGGTTTTGCAGGCGAGTGGAACGGTGGCGGCGAATGCCACCGTGGTGGCGCAGGCCCAGGAAGGGACGGTTTATTATACGATCGACGGAAGTGACCCGAGGCTTCCGGGTGGGGCGGTCAGCGGATCGGCCACGACTACCGCGGGTGGTATTGCCATTCCTCAAACGAGAACAATCGTCGCGCGTGCTCGTTCTGGCAGTGACTGGAGTGGACCGGTGCAATCGACTTTTGTCGTAGGAGTCCCTGCAAGCGCGGCCAATTTGGTGGTGTCTGAAATCATGTATCATCCGGCTGATGTCACGGCGAGTGAACAGGCTTCGGGCATTGCCAGTGAGAGTAACTTCGAGTTCATCGAAGTGCAGAATATTTCGAATCAAGCGATTGATCTTTCAGGGGTAGTGATTTCCGACGCCTTCGATTTTGTCTTCCCCGTCTTCACCCTGGCCGCAGGAGAGGCAGCGCTCGTCGTGCGAAATATCGCGGTCTTTGAAGAGAGGTTCGGAACTGGTTTGCCGATTGTGGGAGAGTGGGGAGATGTCAATGACCCCGATGGAGGGAGCAAGCTTTCGAATGGAGGGGAAACAATCACGATCACGGAGGTTGGGGGAGGGGTGATTCAATCGTTTGATTATGATGACGATACCGCGCTAGGTTGGCCTTCGCTGGCCGATGGTTCGGGGCAGTCGCTTGTGTTACGGGATCCGTTAAGTTCGCCGGATAATGGTCTTCCGCTCTCCTGGCGATCAAGTGTCGCAGGGCAGGGAACACCCGGAGTTGTTACCGAGGACGCTTATCAGGAATGGACCCTGCTTCACTTTTCTCCGGCTCAGTTGGCTGATGATCTGGTCTCCGGCCCCACCGCTGACCCGGATGGAGACGGGATTGAGAACGCCATCGAACTGGCTCTCGTAGGGGATCCGTTGGTGCCGTCATTGGAGATTCTTCCCAGCGCTACGCTGACAAATTACTCTTCCGGCGTGCCCGTGCCGGGTGACTATTTAACGACTACCTTCCATCGCCGTCGTGATCTTGGCGGGCTCACGGCGCTGGCACAGTTCTCAGGTGATCTCGTTGACTGGTCGGATTCCGGTGTGGCCCTGACAGTGATCGATCAGGGCGATGGTACGGAAATCGTGACCTACCGTGATACTCAAGCAGCCACTTCACTACGGAGACTTTTGAGAGTCCAAGTCACGCCCAACTAACCCAGAAAACCCCAGAGACAGAATCTCGATCCTGCCGATCATCGCCTGTTTTTAATCTTAATGAATTATCCATCAGTCTTTTGAGTGATATTTTTAGGTGGGTGGTGCCGAGTGGGAGGACCGGAATGGGTAATTTGAAAGATCTCATGAAATGAGTCGGATTAGGTGGATCAAGACGCAGAATCATCCGAGTTTTATCTCGTAAAGACCTTGAAGATAAAACCGTAGAGAGAAATATTTCATTTTTAGGTTGTTTTTTCGATCTGGATCGAGTTTTTTCTCAGTTCCCCACCCCCCAAGACCCTGAAATCCCTGAAGAACACTATGAAACTCAAATATTCCCTAACAGCACTCCTTATCTCTTGCGGGGCCGCGTATGGAGCGAACTTGCTGACCCCTGGTGATTCTATCATCGCGATTGGAAGCACAGGAAGTGAATTCCCTGGAGCGGAAGCTCCTGGGAGCCTGCTCGATGGGACCCCGAGCACGAAATATCTTAATTTTGGTGGAGTCAATTCGGGGTTCATCGTGACACCGGGATCAGGAAGTTCAATCGCCCAGAGTGCAGTCTTTAGGACTGCCAATGATGCGGAGGGGCGGGATCCCAAGCAGGTCTCGATCTATGGAACCAATGACCCTATCGGGAGCGTTATTAACGGAACGGGAAATCAAGAGAACTGGTCGTTAATTTCAAGCTTCGATGCTAATTTGCCGCAGGCTCGTTTGACGACAAGTGCAGCCATTGATTTTACTAATGGGACAGCGTATTCTTCTTACCGCGTTAGCTTTGATAGTCTCAAAGATAATAACGGGGTATCCCAACTTGACGAGTTTCAACTCTTTTCGGGATTAGGAGGGGGAGGAAGTTCGATTTTGGGAGCTGCTGATTCGATTATTTCCTTTGATACTGATGTGACTGCTTCGAGTGAGTTTCCGGGAGGAGAGGCACCTGGATTTGCGATTGATGGGAATATCGGATCAAAGTATTTGAATTTCAGAGGAAGAGGTACTGGCCTCATTGTGACGCCTAGCGGTGGAGCTTCGGTTATTTCCGCATTTACGCTGACGACAGGAAACGATGCGCCGGCAAGAGACCCAAACGCTTACGCTATCTACGGGACAAACGATGCCATTACGAGTGCTCAGAACAGCACTGGCAGTAATGAGAGTTGGACCCTGATCCAGGCCGGAACGCTCAACCCGCCAGTTGGCCGGGGAACTGCATATGATCCCGAGGCGATCGCAAATGGAGCAGCCTACACTTCGTATCGCTTTGATGTGCTTGGGAATAACGATAACCTCATGCAGTTTGCGGAGATCCAATTCGATGGCACGTTCATTCCGGAGCCAAGTTCTGCGATGTTGGCAATGCTGGGCCTTTTACCGGTCTTCAGACGCCGTCGCTAGACCTCCCGATCTTTAATTTCAAGAGCATGTGGTTGATTCAGCCACATGCTTTTTTTATTCTTCAGGGCGCTGCCAGGGGACGGAGCCGCCGCGTTGGATTTGGGCGCGCATCGCCTTGGAGAGTTCGTTGAATTTTTGGGGATTCTTTTTGCGAAGGTCGGTGGCCTCGAGGGGATCGCTGTCGAGGTTATAAAGTTCCCACGGTCCGTCGGGGACGTTCTTGAGGAGCTTCCAGGGCCCGCGTCGCATGGCCCAAGAAGAGTCGCCCATGTATTTGTGATTGCCTTCGCGCCGGGTGAAGAAGACGTCGCGTTCGAAGGCTTTTTGCGTTCCGGTATTGAGGAGAGGGAGAATGGATTTTCCTTCGATCCCACCGGGTGATTTCCCACCGGCGGCTTCGAGGGCGGTAGGGAAAAGGTCCATGGTGAGGAAGGGAAATTCACTCGCTTTTCCTACTTCGATGACACCGGGCCAGACGGCACAGGCGGGGACTTTGAGGCCGCCTTCATACATGTCTTGTTTGCCGCCGCGAAGGTTCCCGCAGTTGCCGCCGACGTTGAGTTGGCCGCCGTTGTCGGAGACGAAGATGGTGAGGGTGTTTTCCCACTGGCCGTTGGCCTTGAGGGAATCGATGACCTGTCCGATACCGTGGTCGAGGTGCTCGATGAGCGCGACGAGTTTGGCGCGTTTGGCAGTGATGCCATTTTCACGGGCCTTCACTTTTTCAAACCAATCTTTGGGAGGTTGGATCGGGGTGTGGGGCGCGTTGTAGGCCAGGTAGAGGAAGAAAGGGTCTTTGGCATCCTTGCGGGAGGCGAGGTAGTCCTTGGTCCAGTCGGTAAAAATGTCAGTGGCGTGGCCTTTGGGATTCACCTTTTCTTTATTGAGGCGCATGTAGTGTTGTCCGTGACGGCGGTGCTGGTAGTAGTCGTCCATCATGTCGCCGAGGAAGCCGTGGAAGTGATCGAAACCGCGGGTGTTGGGGTGGGCTTCGTCATCGAGCCCGAGGTGCCATTTTCCGATGGCGGCAGTGTGGTATCCGAGAGGCTTGAGAGCTTGGGGAAGCGTAGTGGCGGAAGGGGCAAGATAGCCCCAGTTGTCCTCGGGTTTGGTGCGGATGACCCCGGGAACGCCGACGAGCTCCTGGTAGCGTCCTGTCAGGAGCGCAGCGCGGGTGGGTGAGCAGACCGGGCAGTTCGCATAGCAATTGTTGAAGCGAAGGCCCTGGGAGATGAGCTTGTCGATGTGGGGACTCTTGAGGTCCGTAGCTCCGTATGAGGAGAGATCGCCGTAGCCCAAGTCATCGACAATGATGACAAGGATGTTGGGCTTTTTGGCCTGAGCGAGAAGAAGGCTGGCAAGAAAAACGAGGATGCTTCGAATCATGGCGGGAGTATGGGAAAGGCTCCCCTATGATTGCGAGTTACTTTTTTTTCTTCCGCGTGTGTTCCTCGTAAGCCGCTTGCTCTTTCTTGGTCCAGCGGAAGGAGCTGAGCTTGGTGCGGTCGAGATTTTTCAGGTGGGGTTCGTGAGCGCGTGAAGGATCGTCGGCACGGATGTAGCGCCAGTTGTTGTCGCCGAACACTTCCTGGCAGAGCTTGGCGATGGCAGGGTCGTAGTCGACGAGCTCGGCGCGTGTGTTGACGTGATTATGATCGTGATCATTGACCCGGTTGGTGCCGAACCAAGATTGCACGGCTTCGGCCCAGTATTCGTGGTGATTGGAGCCGGCATATTTTCCAGCCCAAAGGCTGCGGGCGGTCGCAGATTGGTAGGTTTTTCTGAGGCGCTCGTCGAAGGTGGGGTCGAGGTCTTCGAGGGCCATTTGGTGAATGGCGTGTGCGAATTCGTGGACGCAGATAGACTCGGCATTGTAGGGATCGCCGGGGTTGTGGAGGAGGTTTTCCTCGCCGCAGGAAACGGAGGGGCGTTTGCGGGTGGCTCCAAGCCCACGGGCGCGGCGGTTCCAGAATTCGGGTGGCGTGAGGTCGGAGTGCTCCGGGATATCGCAGGTGCGCTCGCTGGTGGCCATGATGGAATAGCGCACTTTGTTTTTGGCGAGTTGTTTGAAAATGTCGGGTCGTTTTTTGAGCATTGAGCGCATGGTGTGTTCCGCTTCCTTGAGGGCGGCGGGGTGGACTTTGTCTGAGGCGACGATGGGGAAGCCTTCGACAAGGAGGACTTGCTGGTAGTGGTCCTTGAGGTCGAATTTTTGGCGGACTTCGACTGGGATGGGTGATTGGACTGCGGCTGAGAGAGCAAGTGGCAGAGCGAGGAAGAGGTATTTCATGGCGAGTTGAAGCGGGTCGGGTTGAGAGAGGAAATATCGAGGGAGCAAGTTTCGCTATCGACAAGTTGGGCGACGAGTTTGCCGGTGATGGGAGCGAGGGAAAGCCCCATCATGGAGTGGCCGGTGGCTACGATGAGGTTTTTGTGTGAAGGAATTCGACCAAGGTAGGGTAGTCCGTCGGGAGAGCAGGGACGGAGGCCGACCCAGGGTTCTAATTCGGAAAATTGGGAGGGATTGAATTCCGGATAGAAGGCGCAGAAGGATTCGATGATGCCTCTGAGCCGGGCTTTACTGACGGAGGTGTTGCTACCACAGATTTCCATGGTGCCGGCGACGCGGAGTTGCTCGCCCATGGGCGTGACGGCGACACGGCCTTCTTTGAGAAGGGAACAGAGATGGGGATTTCGAGGCGGGGAAGGAAGGGTCAGCGAGTAGCCTTTGCCGCCTTGCATGGGGAGCTTGAGACCGAGTTGCTTGGTGAGATTGAGGGTGTCAATTCCGCCCGCGAGGATGGTAGTCTCGGCGGTAATTTTTTCTCCGGTGTTGGTCACGACTCCTTTGTCATCGATCAGAGATTTTACCTGGGTGTGGATGATTTCTCCGCCGTTTTTTTTGATTCTGCTGCGGAGGGCTTCGAGGAAATCGTGAGGATTGAGGTGGCAGTCCTGGGGGAACCACACGCCGCCTTGGGCCTTGATGTTGGCATTGGGTTCGAGTTCATGCAGGCGGGCGGAGTTACAGACTTCGGCCTCGAGTCCGAGACGATGCGCTGCTTCGGCGACTTCGGCTTCTTCGTCGAGGCCTTCCTGCGATCGGCAGAGCATGAGGAGCCCTTTTTGGACGAGAGGAAAATCTTCTTCTGCAGAGAGTTCGACGTGGAGTTGTCGGCTGGCGAGGGAAAGATCGCGGAGGAGGGTCTCGCTATTGCTGACGTGCTGTTGGTTGGAGTGGCGCATGAAGAGCCAGATCCAGCGGGCGAGAGCGGGGTCGAGTCGGGGACGGAGAAAGAATGGGCTCTTGGGGTTGAGCATCCATTTGAGGCCCTGGGAAATGACGCCGGGCGCGGCGAGAGGAATGAAGTGGCTGGGGACAATCATGCCGGCGTTTCCGCTGGAGCATGAGTTTTTTAATTCGGGGTCTTGCTCGATAATACGAACGGCGTGACCTCGTTTGGTGAGGGCATATCCGATGGAGAGGCCGATGACTCCACCTCCGACGATGAGGATCTCTTTCATGGACTGATGCCGAATTGGAATGGATCGCGGGGATCGAGAATGAAGGTGGATTCTCCGGTGACGTGGGCGGACCCAGTGATGACGGGCGTGACTTTTTGAGAGTCTGGTAGGCGGGTAAATTGCCCGCTGAAGTACGTGCCGATGATGCTGGCCTGTCGCCAGGTGTCCCCTTCGGCGAGCTTTCCGGAGGCGGCGAGGCAGGCGAGTTTGGCGCTGGTGCCGGTTCCGCAGGGTGATCGGTCGTAAGCTTTGCCGGGGCAGAGAACGAAGTTTTGGCTGTCGGCGTCGAGGCCCGGTGCGGGAGGCCCGAAGGATTCGATGTGATCGATGAGTTCGTTGTTCTCGCCAGTGATCCCTTGATCTTGAAGAGCCTGGCTGACAGCGGAGGTGAAGGCGGTGAGTTCGTCGAGGTGGTCGAAGCGGACAGGCGGTCCTTGGTCCTGGATGAGGAAAAACCAATTGCCTCCCCAGGCGATCTCGCCGGTAATGGTGCCGTAGTTGGGAACCTCAACCTGCTGCTCTGCAACCAAACGATAGCAAGGAACATTGGAAACAGTGACAGTAC